>JBCBHB010000642.1:0-2199 GCA_038526025.1 Pseudomonadota bacterium | reverse complement strand
GTCACCTTGTCCGAAATCAGCACGCCGCCCATCGGGATGTAGCCCGAGGTCATGCCCTTCGCGATGGAGATGAGATCAGGGCGGAAGTCGAAGGTCTGGTGACCCCACCAGTTCCCCGTGCGCCCAAAGCCGCAGATCACTTCGTCGGCCACCAGAAGGATCCCGTACTTGTCGCAGATCTTCTGGATTGCCGGCCAATAGCTCTCCGGCGGGATCACCACGCCACCCGCACCCTGAATCGGCTCGCCGATGAACGCCGCGATGCTGTCGGGCCCATGCAGAAGGATCGTCTTCTCCAGCGCCTCAGCCCTGGCGATGCCGAACTCTTCGGGTGTCATCCCGGTGTCGCGCCCCTCCCCGAACCAGTAGGGCTGGTCGATATGGATGACGCCCTCCATGGGAAGGCCCGACTGACCATGCATCACCCCCATGCCGCCTAGGCTGGCGCCGACGATGGTGGAGCCGTGATAGGCGTTGCGCCGGCTTATGAACTTCTTCCGGTCCGGCTTGTCGCGGCAGTCCCAGTAGACGCGGGCGAGGCGAAAGACGGTGTCGTTCGATTCAGAGCCCGAGTTCGTGAAGAAGACGCGGTTGAAGCCCTCGGGCGCAACCTCCGCAAGCGCGGCCGAAAACTCGGCGGCCGGCGGATGGGTGCACTGGAAGAAGGTGTTGTAGTAGGGCAGCTGGCGCATCTGGCGCGCCACGGCCTCAACGATCTCCTCCCGCCCGTAGCCGACAGCAACGCACCAGAGGCCCGCCATACCGTCGAGAATGCGGTTGCCCTCCGTGTCCGTCAGCCACACGCCTTCGGCCGAGGCGATGACGCGGGAGCCCTTGGCGTTGAGCTCGGCCGTGTCGGTAAAGGGATGCCAGTGATGCGCGGCGTCCATGGCCTGGTAGTCGGCCGTGGGGCGCAGGTTGAGCGTCTCGTTCATGGGCTTCGGCGCCTCCTCGCGCACAGGCTACCGCATTTCGCGGGCGGCTGTTGACGCCGCAGTAATGTGATCACAAATCCGTCTAGTCAAGCGGGGTGGGTGCTCAGAGTGCCGCAGCCTCCGCCGCGAGGGCCGCGCCCTGGTCGACATCGTCGCGGATGGCGGCGGCTAGGGCTTGTGAGTCGTCGTCGGACAGGGCGGTTAGGGCGGCTTCGTGGAAATCCTGGAGGGCGCGGGTGCCGATCATGCCGTAGACGCGGCGCATGGTGGGGCCGGTCTGCAGCCAGATGCTCTCCACCAGGGCCATGAGCGCGGGCGCCTCCGCCGCCGCATAGAGCGTGGCGTGGAACGCGGTATTGGCGCGGACATAGCCCTGCGCGTCGCCCGCAGAGATCGCAGCCTCGATCGCATCATCCTGTAATTGCAGGGCTTTCAGGAGCGGGGCGACACGGTCGCGCGCCGCCAGCGCCGCGCGCCGCGCCAGCTCGGGCTCGAGCAGGCGGCGGGCGGCGAAGAGCTCCTCCAGCTCCGCCGCGGCCGGGAGAGGCACCAGAATGCGGCCAGAGGGGGTGAGAGCGAGCGCGCGCTCCGCCACCAATTTGCGCACCGCCTCCCGCGCCGGGGTCATGGATACGTCGAGAGAAGCGGCCACCCCGCGCAGCGTTAGGCTAGCGCCGGGTTCCAGCGCGCCTTCAAGAAGCCGCGCCCGAAGCGTCTGATAGACCTGTTCGTTCGCCGGCTGCCGCCCTTCGGCAACACCCTGTGTCCCGATCGCACCGCCCTGCCCGGGCGTTGTCAGCGTTGTGCCGAGGGCCATGGGCCGTCTCCGCTTGCCTCGCGCCCCCCATTGTGATCACAGTTTCCCGCGCTGGGAAATAGGAGAGTGCGATGACCGACGCACCCGACGACAGGTTCGTTTCGTATCGCAAGGACCTCGCCTTCACCGCGCGGGGGCCGAAGGCGGTGAGCCACCCCGAGCAGATGTATGCCGGGGCGACGAGCTTCTGCCGCAGGCTCTATGCGCGGGAGCTCGACGGCATCGACGTGGCGGTGATGGGCATTCCCTTCGACACCTCGGTCTCGAACCGCCCCGGCTGCCGCTTCGGCCCGCGGGCGATCCGCCAGGCCTCGACGCAGCTGAGTTGGTCGCATGCCTGGCCCTCCCCCTTCGATCCGTTCGAACGGCTAGCGGTGGCGGACTGGGGCGATATCGATTTCGACTTCGGCCATCCGGAAACCGTGCCGGCGCAGATCGAGGCCGCCA
>JBCBHB010000641.1:0-2207 GCA_038526025.1 Pseudomonadota bacterium | reverse complement strand
CCGAGGGCCTGCCGATCGTCTACGACCTGCTGCGGGACGAGGGGCTTTGCCTCGGCATCCGGGATCTGGAAGGCGGCCTCCACCTCCAGACCCTCGAGGTTCGCGGTGATCCGGCCCTGCCCAATGCCCTCAGAGATGCTCGACCCCTCTGCCTTCAACTCGCCGGTGGTGAAGTAGCTGAAGAGCGCCGCACCCATCGGGTCGGCCAGCCCGATCTTCACGTCCGGCTTCTTTGCGCGCAGCCCGGCCGCAACACCGGCCAAGGTGCCGCCGGAGCCCACGGCGCAGACGAAGCCGTCCACGTTGCCGCCGGTCTGTTCCCAGATCTCCGGGGCCGTCGAGTCGATATGCGCCTGGCGGTTGGCGACATTGTCGAACTGGTTGGCAAAGATCGCGCCGTTCGGCTCACTCGCCGCCAGGCGTTCTGCCAAGCGCCTGGCATACTTCACGTAATTGTTCGGGTTGCGGTAGGGCACCGCGGGCACCTCGACGAGCTGAGCGCCGGCGAGACGCAGCATCTCCTTCTTCTCGGCGCTCTGCGTCTCGGGGATCACGATGACCGTCCGGAACCCCATGGCGGCGCCGACGAGGCTGAGGCCAATCCCCGTGTTGCCCGCCGTGCCCTCCACGATCACACCGCCGGGACGCAGCTTCCCCTGCGCCACGGCATCGCGAATGATCCAAAGCGCAGCGCGATCCTTGACCGACTGACCGGGGTTCATGAACTCGGCCTTGCCGAGGATCTCGCAGCCGGTCTCCTCCGACACCTTGCGCAGGCGGATGAGCGGTGTGTGGCCGACCGCATCGGGCAAATCCTTGAACACGCGCATCACTGCCTCCTGGTCCCCGGCGAGTTTCATAGGGGATCGCACCTAAGGCGGCCATCATGCCGCAGCAAGCCCGGCGTTGCCACGGGGCGCCCTGCGCAGCCTCGCACGCCTCCGATGGCCTCAGCCTTCGCCCCACGCTGCCCGAAGTTGCGGGCGTTCGAGCGCAAGCCAGAGCAGCAGGATCTGCGCAGGCCCCGTATTCACGGCCCCCGCACGCAAGGCCGCCATCGCCGCATCGAAGCTCAGCACGATAGGGCGGATGTCTTCGCCTTCACCCGCGGCGCCCTTCGTGCCCTCAATCGTCTCGGGAATGCGCGCCTCACCGATCCAGGCGCCGAGATGCTCGCTGGCGAGACCCGGGGTGGGATAGTAGCCGGGGAGCTTCATCAGCCGGCCGAGGACGAGCCCGGCCTCCTCCTCAGCCTCCCGCCGCAGCGCCGTCTCCGCGTCTTCGTCGGTGTCGATCCGCCCGGCGGGCACCTCGATGCACCAGGCGTTCGGGTCGCGCCGGGCGGCGACAGCCGGGCGGAACTGCTCGATCAGCAGCACGCGATCCTCCTTGGCATCGTAGGGCAGCACGGTAACCGCATCGCCCCAGGCGACGGTCACGCGGTCGAGCACCGGCGACCACCCACCATCGAAGCGGCGGTGCCGCAGGCGATGTTCCTCAACTGAAAGGTACCCCATGTAGGGCCGCGCATGCGCTTCCCACGCGACATCGTCCGGACCGAAGTTGCGCCGGATGCCGCCGAGCGCAGGCACCTCCGCCGCCGCCCGTGCGCGCTGGCGTGCCCTGTTCATGATCGCTGGCCAGTAGTCGTCGATGCGCTCAACCGGAACGGTCTCCCGCAACGGCATCAGTTCTGCGGCCGCTGCGAGTGCCACGGCGCGGTCGGCATGCCGCCAGCCCTCGTAGTCCCACGCGCCAGCGCCCGCGGAGAGTTTGCCTGTCGCGCCGAAATAGAGCGCCTCGTGCGCCTCCGCCCCCGCCTGCACGGAGATCGGAAGCAGGTCGTACTCCGCCTCCTCGTAGAACCGGAGCGCCTCCACATCGTCTCGCGCCGCCGGGAAGAAGAGCACGCCCTCCGCCGCCCGCGTCTCGTCGATGCGCAGCATGGGATACGCCTGGCCCGCGACCTGCCAAGCGACAACCCCCTCGGCACGTGCAGGTCTGACGTCCCCCGACCTCAGCGCACGGCCGAGCACGATGGCGAGGAGCTCCGGGTCTCGGAGCGTCCCGAAGAAAAAGATTGGTTTCACAGCGGCACCATCTTTCGGGTATGCTTTGGGAAGTGCGGCGGAGGTACGTTTTTTCGAGGTAGGTAAAATCCCAAACTTGCCGCGAGAAGGTTTGGCGCTTTCTTCCCACGGTGCGGG
>JBCBHB010000640.1:0-2208 GCA_038526025.1 Pseudomonadota bacterium | reverse complement strand
GCGGGAACCGGTTCAGGTCCGCAAGGGTGAACACCAGCGGGCGCTCCACCAGGCCGTTGATCATCAGCCGCCACTTCTCGGGCTCCACCTCGGCGATGCCGCCATGGTGGCGCTCGAAGCAGAGGCCGTTGGGCGTGATGTAGCCGTCGAGCTCATGCAGCGGGGTGAAGTTGACGCTGCTCACCGGGTCCGCAGTCAGCCAGGCGACGTTGCGCCGAACCACATGCGCCTCATGCGGTGAGGGGCTGCCATAGGGACGCGCATCCACGCCCTCCCCCATGAACTGCGTCCAGGGCGTCTCGTTGATGTCGACGATCGCAGGGTCGCCGCCTGCGCGGGCCGCGCCGGCCGCCAGGGCGGCGCCGCCAGCGGCGATGCCCCCTCTGAGGAAGGTGCGGCGGGCCAGGTTTCGGGTGTGCTCGGTCATGTTCTCCTCCGAGGCTTCAGCTACGGCCCGCGACGCGGACGGCATTGTTCGGATCGATCGTCACCGTGCCGAGGCGGCGGATATGCGCCTCGACGACCTCCCAGATCGGCGGGCCCTCGGTCTCCTCGTTCACGCTGGCCCAGCCGGATACGGTGTAGGTGCTTGCAGCCTCGATGGCCGAGCCGTCGCGCAGCAAGGTCATCTCCGAGACGCGACTGCCGGCCTCCGCCGAGGGATCGATGCGGTAGCCCATGCCGCCCACGCGCACCATGTCGCCCCCCTGCTGGTAGTAGGGGTCCGGGTTGAAGAGATTGTCGGCGACGTCTTCGAGGATGAGCTTCAGCATCTCGCCGGTCATCTCGGAGCGGTAGGCCGAGGGGTATGTCATCGCGGTGGCGTTGAAGAGATCCTCCCGCGTGATGTCCTGCCCCGGCAACAGCGTGGGGCCCCAGCGGAAGCCGGGGGAGAGGGCAATGTCCGCCTCCCGCTCCTCGATCAGTGCCTGGCAGATCAGGTCGTCGAAGGTGCCGTTGAAATTGCCGCGCCGGTAGAGAAGGCTGTCCGTGGTGCCCAGCACCTCGCCCAGCGCCGCCTCATGGGGCGCCCGGTGCTTCTCGATCAGCGCCGCCATCTCCGCATCCGGGCTGATCGCATCGGCGAAGACGGGGATGAGACGGTGCTTGAGATCCTTCACCCCGCTCTGGTCGACATCGAGGTCGATACGGCTCACGAACTTGCCGTTGGAGCCTGACGCGATCAGGGCCGTGTTGCCCACCATCAGCGGCTCGGGCAGGGCGTCATGGGTGTGTCCGCAAAGGATCACATCGATCCCCGGCACGCGGGCGGCCACCTTGCGGTCCACGTCGAAGCCGTTGTGGCTGAGGAGGACGACCGCATTGGCGCCCTCGGCCCGCACCTCCTCCACCATCTCCGCGATCCGCTCCTCGCGAATGCCGAAGGAGAGGCCCGGGAACATCCAGCCCGGGTTCGCGATGGGCATGTAGGGGAAGGCCTGGCCGATCACGGCGATGGTCGCCCCACCTCGCTCTATCATCGTGTAGGGCTCATAAGCCGGCTCGTCCCATTCCGCGTCGAAGATGTTGGCGCCGAGGAAGGGGAAGGGCAGCTCGTCCACGATCTCGGTCACCCGGTCGATCCCGAGGGTGAACTCCCAGTGGCTGGTCATGGCGTCGGGGCCCAGCAGGTTCATGACATCGACCATGTCCTGCGCCCCGGATTTCAGCGTGGTGTAGGAGCCGTGCCAGGTGTCCCCGCCATCGAGCAGGATCGCTCCGGGCCGTTCCGCCCGAATGCGCTTCACCACGGTCGTGACACGGTCCATCCCGCCCATGCGGCCGTAGTCGCCGGCCAGCGCCACGAAGTCCTCGCTGGTCAGCGCATAGGCGCCCGGGCTGCCCGCCTCGATGTTGTAGAGGCTGAGGAAGTCCTTGCCGGTCACATGCGGTGGCAGCCCCGCCGCCTCACCCACACCGAGGTTGATGGAAGGCTCGCGGAACCAGATCGGCTTCAGCTGGCCATGAATGTCCGTGACATGGATGAGCGTGACATTGCCGAGCGGCGCCATGTCCACAAGGCCCGCCTCTGTCAGCCCCTGCGCCCGGGCAAGCCCAGCAAGCGACGCGCCGCCCGTGAGCGCACCGGCCGCCATGGCCGCCTGTAGGAAGTCGCGCCGCGAGATCATGCAAGCCTCCTCCGTTCGCGGGCCGACCCGCGTTCCAACCGGCGCCGTCGCCGGTGCTTCGTCATGCGCTCTCAGTTCG
>JBCBHB010000639.1:0-2209 GCA_038526025.1 Pseudomonadota bacterium | reverse complement strand
GGACGCGGCGTGTGGGGCGCTCCGCGGCAGCAGCCGGAGCGCGCCGGGGAACGCTGGCGTTGGCGACACATGCCAACTCGGCGGCGATTGCGATTGCTCAGAATGAATTCTTTTCTATCCCAACCGGAACAAACTCTAATAGGCCCTTCGATATTACTGGGGGTGGCGGCGATGAACTAGACTTAAAGCTCGTTGATAGCGGGCCGTCCGACAGAATCGAGATCGAAACAAAAAGTGGCGACGACTTTTTCTTGCTTGACGGAGCAGGTGATCCTAATTTCAGCGCCTTTTCTTTGATCGACGGCTCACGGAGCAGTGCGGGCGACACCGTTTCCCTTGCAGACCTAAGTTCCAACCCTGCTGATTTCGGCGAACCAGATGTGTCTGGGTTCCTCGGCTTGTCGCTGCTCATCGGCGGCAACAGGCACTTTGCGTGGATTGAGGCCTCGGTCACCGAAGATCAAGACACGGGTGGGCTAACCGTCCAGATCAGCAGGTCGGGCTTCGAGGATGTGCCGGGTGTCGGGATCCTCGCTGGCAGCACCCAGTCGTTGGCGGCGGTCCCGCTGCCGGGCAGCCTGCTGCTTCTCGCGAGCGGCGCGGTCGGTCTTGCCGCCCTGCGCCGGAGAAGGAACGGCGCGGCCAGCTGATGCGCGTGCTGCTGGTCGGCGCCAGCGGTTTCGACGCATGTATCGCCAATCGTCTCGCCGATGCCGGTGCCATGCCAGCCTTTGCAGCGTTTCGCGCCCAGGCGGCGACGGGGCGGCTGCATGTCGTGCACCCGCCACGCGGTCCGCTCAACTGGGTCTCGGCGCTCACTGGCGCAGCCCCGCACGAGCACGGCATCGCGGCGACGATGGCGCTCGATCTCGAGACCGGCGTCGAACAGCCCGTCTCGATGGCCGGCTCCCCCTTCAAGCCCGTCTGGCGCCATTACGCGGAGCGTGGGAAGCGCGCCGTAGCGGTCAATTGGCCGGCCAGCTCGGGTTTCGAGGCGGTCGACGGAGAGATCATCGTTGGCGACAGGTTCTTCGACGCGGATCACGGCACGCCAGTAAACGAAGCGGCAGACGCCATCGCGGGGCCTGCACAACGTTCGGCCGGCGTGGACCTGAGCAAGCTGCTGGTAACCGCGCGCGATCTCGATCGCGCGACCCTCGCAACCTTTGTCCCCCGGCTCGATCTCGTGGAGGCGACGGGCGACCAGCGCATTGAACGGCTCGCCTCAGCGCTCACACGGGCGTTCTCGGTCCATGCGGTGTCGACCCATCTCCTCGAGACCGAACCCTCCGATCTCGCAGCCGTGCATTACGAGCTGCTTCAGCAGCTGTCGGACGACTTTCTCCTCTACGCGGCACCCCAGCATGACGCGGTCTCGGATCGCGACCACGCCGTTTGGGGTGCCGTCGTCGATGCGGGTTACCGGGTCTTCGACCTGTTTCTTGCGCGCCTCGCCGCGCTAGCGGGGCCGGCCTGCCGCATCGCCCTGGTTGCTGACAGCGGGTACCGGACCGGGGCTGATCGCCCGGCCTTCCCCGTGCGGACGCAGGAAGAGGCCGACAACTGGCGTAACGATCAGGGCTTCGCAGCGATCCTAGGTCCCGGCGTTGTGGCCACCTCCCTTGTCGGCGCGCATATCCGCGGGCTTGCCTCCACGGTCTGCACGCTCGGCGGTCTGGAGGAGGCCATATCCTGGCAGCTGCCGGCGTGGCTGTCGTTCTCGAACAACATGGAGCGCGCTTTCGAGATCGGCGACGGGGGTGAGCAGACGGTCGCAAACGCCGCGATGCTGTGGTCCCAGACCGAAATGGCGCGACTGCACCAGTTGCTCGGCGCCGAAGGCCATGGCGTCGCGGCCAGGGCACTGCTCGAAGCGCGCTACGCCATGGCGCAGTCCCTCCGCCAGGTCGGTCAGATCGCCCAGGCCGCGGCCATCCTGGAGCAGATTGTCACGCTGCAGCCGCACGCCTTTCGCTGGCAGTCCACCTATTTTGAACTCAACCTCGTTCGGCGGGACTTCGATGCCGCGCAGCGCCAGATTGAAGCTGCCGTCGAGAGCGCGCTCGACCCCGTGCTGATTGCGGTGGCTCGCGCACAGCTACTGTTGGCGCAGCGGGAGCCGGAAGCTGCCATCGAGGTCTTGCAAACGGCACCGACGGCTGCCCTAGCACTCCGAACCAAAGCTGATTGCCACGCCAGGCTCGGACAG
>JBCBHB010000638.1:0-2210 GCA_038526025.1 Pseudomonadota bacterium | reverse complement strand
CCCGCCGGGTCGGTCACCACCGTGCCGCCGCCAGCGCTGCTGCTCAGGGGCGAAGACAGCGTGACCACGCCCTGGATGTAGTTGATGTCGTAGTCGCGCCCGTAGACCAGCGTCCGCCGCTCGATCACCCGGCCCGTGTCGCGGTCCCGCACCTCGACGCTGACTGTCTCGGACCCGTCCGAGATGTCCTGGCGCTGCAGGAAGTAGATCGACCCGCCCGTGCCCAGGAACACGTCCCGGCCCGGCAGGCTGTCGGGCTGCGCCGCGTAGAGCGTGGCCTCGACCCGGCTCTCGCCCCGTTCGGTCGTGGCTGGCGAGCGGTAGACCCCCTGCAGGCCGTAGAGCGTGCGCTCGTTGCGCAGGTACTGGGTGCCCGACACCTCGTTGCGGTAGGTGCCCCACTGCAGGTGGCTGCCGTTCTTCTCGGCCCGCAGGTAGAAGCGGCCCGCCGTCGGTGCGTCCTCCACGATCGTGCTGTCGTCGCCGAAGGTCGGGTAGGCGTCGTCGCTGTCAAACCGGTCCAGGAGGCTCCTTGGGTCCTTCTTGTCGAAGTCGTCGAAGAGCTCATCGAGGTCCTCTTCGCGCGTGTCCGCCGAGCCCGTGATCGTCCAGCCGGTCGCCGTCTTGCCCTTGGCATAGAAGGCGAGGCGACCCCGGGAGTAGCTCTCCTCCTCGACATCATCGCCAAACCGCCGCCCGAAGGTCAGATCAGCCGTGGCCACATAGAACCACTCCGAGGCGGGGATCGTGATGTCCCGCTCCACATGGAGGTGCTCGCCCGCCCCCTCGACATTCACCGGCACCGCGTGCTCGCCCTTGGGCAGGATGCGTTCCACCACGAAGGCGCCGCTGGCATCGGTGGCGATCTCCTCGCCCATCACGAAGACCTGCGCCCCGGGCCGCACCTGCGTGCCCGACACCGTCACAGCCCCGCCATTGACCGGGATGCGCCGCCGGATGGCGTCGTCGCGCCCCTCCTCGGCCACAAGGTCCGGATCGACCGCGTCGTCATAGTCGTCAGACGGACGGTTCAGCGACAGCGGCGCGGTCTCGTCAAAGCGGCCGCGCGCGTCATAGACCCGGTGCACGACGACAACATTCTCGCCCTCCGGCACCGCAAAGGCCGTCTGCCCGCCCGGCGCGATCTCCGCCGTCAGGAGCGTGCGCGGGCCCGACGGGGCGCCCAGGTCGATCACCCGGATCTCGCCGCGCTCCACGAAGGCGGGGTAGTTCATCCGGCTCTGCACGGTCACCGTATCGCCCGGACGCAGGCGCTCCTCGCGCGGCCCCAGGGCCTCGAGCGAGAGGCGCGGCGTCGCGCCCAGACCATCAAACCGGACCTGCACATTGGCCCGCTCAAGCTGCGTGTCCACAGCCCGGACCTCGTCCTCGATGCGCAGGTCGCCGGAGACCGGCTCGCCGTCGATCGAGATCAGGAAGCCCTCCGCCGCCTCCGCCGCAACCGCGCCGTCGTCAAACTCGGTGTTGGGGGCCGCCGGGATCGCGACCGCGTCGCCCGCATCAGGCCGCGGGCAGTCCGCCGGGATCTCGCCGCCCACAAGCGCGCAGTCGGTCTGCGCCATGGCTCCGGAGCCGGAGGCCAGAAGCGCCGCCAGCGATGTGGCCAGCAAAAGGCGGGTGCGAAGCGGTGTCAGGGTGATGGGCATATCAGGACCCTCCCTTCACGGTGCGCTCGATCAGGAGCTTGTACTCCCCCACTCCGCGCCAGCGCTGGCGCACCAGCCGTTCCATCTCCCGCAGCCGCGTCCGCGCCGCCGTGCGGTCCTCGCCCGGCGCCAGCACATAGGACAGGCGCAGCGTCGACGGCGTCGACCGGATCCGCTGCAAGAGCCCGTCCACCGCGCTGGTCAGCGCCGGCTTGGGCGAGGCCTCGCCGGCGACAAAGGCCCGGTGCGTCAGGTCGATATCTACCACGTTCGAGATCGAGGCCCCGAAGTTCATCTTCGCCACCTTGCCCGCCGTCAGGCGCACAACGCGGGGGTTCTCGGTCGTCACACGGTAGCCCGACGGCAGCGTCCGCGTGTCCAGCTTCAGCGTGAAGTTCGTCCCGATATCCGGCGGCAGCGCCGCGCACGGCACGTGGAACCGCCCATACTCATCGGTCGTGATCAGGAAACCGTTCACCGTCGCAAGCCGCACCCCGGCAAGCCCCGGCTCCGTCCGGTTCTCCTCCTCAGGCACCCCGAACT
>JBCBHB010000637.1:0-2226 GCA_038526025.1 Pseudomonadota bacterium | reverse complement strand
GGGCCGAGGCGGCAGGCGGAGAACTTGAACTCCGGGATCTTGCCGTAGGGGTCGAGCTGCGGGTTGGTCAGCACGTTGGCGGCGGCCTCCACATAGGCGAAGGGCACGAACACCATGTCCTCGGCCACCGCGCGGTCTGCGCGGGCCATGATCTCGATGGCGCCCCGGCGGGTCTCGATGCGGATGAGCTCACCCGGCGCGATGCCGAGCTTGCGGAGCGTCTTCGGGTGGAGCGACGCGTTCGCTTCCGGCTCCGCCCAGTCCAGCACCCCGGCGCGGCGGGTCATGGAGCCCGTGTGCCAGTGCTCGAGCTGGCGGCCCGTGGTGAGGATGAAGGGGAACTTCACATCGGGCGGCTCGGCCGGGGGCACGATCTGCGCGGGCGTGAAGCGGGCGCGGCCGCCGGGGCGGGGGAAGCCCTCGCCGAAGACGACCGACTGGCCGGGATCGTCCGGCCCCGTGGTCGGGTAGGTGACCGAGCCCTCGGCCTCGAGCCGGCCCCAGGAGATGTTGCGGAGCGACTTCATGCCCATCTTCATCTCGCCGAAGACCTCGGAGGGATGCTCGTACTGCCAGTTGAGGCCGAGGCGGCGGGCGAGCTGGACGATGATCCACCAGTCCTCCTTCGCCTCGCCCGGCGGCGTGAGGGCGGCGCGGCCCATCTGCACCTGGCGGTTGGTGTTGGTCACCGTGCCGGTCTTCTCGGGCCAGGCGGAGGCCGGGAGGATCACGTCGGCGAACATCGCCGTCTCGGTCAGGAACACGTCCTGCACCACCAGATGGTCGAGATGTGCGAGCGCCTTGCGGGCGTGGGAGACGTCCGGGTCCGACATCGCGGGGTTCTCGCCCAGGATGTACATGCCGCGGATCTCGCCGCGATAGACGCTGTCGATGATCTCGACGACGGTGAGGCCCGGCTCGTCGAAGGGCTCCATCTGCCAGATCGAGCGGAAGAGCTCGCGCGCACCCGCATCCTTCACGCTCTGATAGTCCGGCAGCACGTGGGGGATGAGGCCCGCATCGGACGCGCCCTGCACGTTGTTCTGGCCACGCAGCGGGTGGAGGCCCGTGCCCGGGCGGCCCACATGGCCGGCGAGAAGGGCGAGGGAGATGAGGCAGCGGGCGTTATCGGTGCCGTGCACGTGCTGGGAGACGCCCATGCCCCAGAAGATCATGCCCGCCTTCGCGCCGGCGAAGACGCGGGCCACCTCGCGCAGCGTCTCCGCATCGATACCGCAGATGGGCGCCATCTTTTCGGGCGGGAAGCCCTTCAGGTGGTCGCGAAGCTGGAAGAAGCCCTCGGTGAAGCCCTCCACATAGTTCCGGTCGTAGAGCTTCTCCTCGATGATCACATGCATGATCGCGTTGAGCATCGAGACATCGGTGCCCGGGCGGAACTGCAGCATGTGCGAGGCATGGCGCTTCAGGCCCTGGCCGCGCGGATCCATGACGATGAGCTGGCCGCCGCGCTTGGCGAACTGCTTGAAATAGGTGGCGGCAACGGGGTGGTTCTCGGTCGGGTTCGCGCCAATGACGATGGCGACATCCGCGTTCTCGATCTCGTTGAAGCCCGCGGTCACGCCGCCGGAGCCGACATTCTCGATGAGGGCAAACACGCTGGAGGCGTGGCAGAGGCGGGTGCAGTGATCGACATTGTTGTGCCCGAAGCCAGTGCGGATGAGCTTCTGGAAGAGATAGGCCTCTTCGTTCGAGCATTTGGCCGAGCCGAAGCCGGCGACGGACTTGCCGGAGAAGAAGCCGCGGAGCTTGGCGAAGCCGCCGGCTGCCGCATCCAGCGCCTCGTCCCAGGTCGCCTCGCGGAAATGGGTCCAGGGGTTTTCCGGGTCGACATTGAGGCCCTTCTCCGGCGCGTCCGGGCGGCGGATGAGGGGCTTGGTGAGGCGGTGCGGGTGGTGGATGTAGTCGAACCCGAAGCGGCCCTTCACGCAGAGGCGGTTCTCGTTGGCCGGGCCATCGGCGCCCTCGACCCAGGCGATCTTCTCGCGCCCCGCATCGTCCTTCTTGATCTTGAAGGAGAGCTGGCAGCCCACGCCGCAATAGGGGCAGACGGACTGGACGGAGCGGTCATAGTCCTTCGAGGAGCCCTTCTGTTCCTCGTCCACCGCCGCAGCCGGCATCAGCGCGCCGGTGGGGCAGGCCTGGACGCATTCGCCGCAGGCCACGCAGGTGCTCTCGCCCATCGGATCGTCGAGATCGAAGCCGATC
>JBCBHB010000636.1:0-2231 GCA_038526025.1 Pseudomonadota bacterium | reverse complement strand
CGACCCTCGAAGGTGCCGCGAGCCGCTACCCGGGCGTCCGCCGCGCTCTGCGGCTCGGCGGCGGCGGGTGCGGCGGTCTCGCTGCCGCCGCCTGCGCAGGCGGCGAGCGGAAGCGTCGCGCCGGCGGCGAGGAGGCCGAGGCTGCGGCGGCGGGTGAAGAGGATGGGCGGGGTCATGGGATCTCCTGCGCTGAAGGCTGCGATGGCGTGCGCAGAGAGCGTGGTACGCGGCGACCTTGGCGGCTAGAGGGCACAGCAGCCGTCTCACGGGTTAGTGCACGGCCGGGTTCGGCCGTGAGCAACGCGTGAGCGGTTCGTGATGCGAAGATTCGGGGAGAGGGGCATGGGTCGATACGCGATCATCGGCTGGGGCTCGCTGATCTGGGACATGGACGGGCTCGAGCGCCATGTGGCGGGGGACTGGCGCATGCGCGCCGGCCCGTCGCTGCCGCTCGAGTTCAGCCGGGTGAGTGCCAAGCGGCTCGGCGGCCTTGCGGTCTGCATCGACCCCGAGCACGGGGCGCGCTGTCCCACCCATGTGATCGCGTCCATCCGTACCAGCCTCGACGATGTGATCGCCGACCTTGCCGCGCGGGAGCGCACGGCGCCTGAACGGATCGGCATCGCGGCACCGGGGGCGGGCTTGCAGCGGAGCCGTCTGCCCGGTGTGGCGGAGGCGATTGCCGGCTGGTGTGCGGGTGCCGGCTGGGCCGGCGCCGTGTGGACGGATCTGGACGCGAACTTCGCGTCGGAAAAGGGCGAGGCCTTCTCCATCCCTGCCGCTGAACGGCATCTCGCGGGCCTGAACGGGCCGAGCCATGTGGAGGCGGTGCGCTACATCGAGGAGGCGCCGGTGACGACGGACACACCGCTTCGCCGCCATCTGGCGCAGCAGGCGTGGTGGCGCGCCGCGGCGGCGGCGCTGCCGGGGCGCGGCTAGGCTAGGCCTCGAACAGCAGCCAGAGGGCAGAGACGGCGACGAGCACGCCCATGGTGGCGTTGAAGAGGCGCAGGCGCTGGCCTGTTCCCAGCGCCCGGCCGATGGCGGCGCCCGAAGCGGTCCAGGCCTGGCTCGAGGAGAGGCCCGCCAGCATGAAGACCAGCATGATCAGGAACGCCTCGCGCACTGGTGCGACACCGGAGACATAGGTCGCCGAGACGCCGATCGACATCACCCATGCTTTGGGGTTGACCCACTGGAAGGCGGCGGCTTCCAGGAAGCTGAAGGGCCGTGTCGACGTGCCCTCGCCATCGGGTCCGGCAGCCGGCGCGGCGGTGCCGATCCGCCAGGCCAGCCAGAGCATCACGGCAGCGCCCAGCCAGGCGAGTCCGGTGCGGAAAGCGGGTGCCGCTTCAAAGACCTCGCCAAGCCCGAGGGCGACGGCAAAGACCATGACCGGGAAGCCGAGGGCGACCCCCAGCGCATGCGGCAGTGTCTTGCGCCAGCCATGGGTTGCGCCTGAGGCGGCCAACATCACGTTGTTCGGCCCCGGCGTCCAGGTCGTGGCCAGAGCGAAACCCAGCAGCGCGATGACCTGCTCGGATGTCATGCCGTACCCTCGCTGCGCGCCATTCTAGTCAGCTATTCTGACCTAGTTCCTGCAGAACATGCGCGAGAAGTGCCTGCCTGTCCAGCGTGAAGGCGCTCTTCACGAAGCTCGCTTCGGCGATCTTCAGTGCCTCTCCGATCGCTGCGCCCGGCGCGATCCCCGCAGCGATGAGATCGGCGGCGCGCAGGGGAAGGCGCGCGGCTGCCCCCCGTTCTATGGCGGCTGCAGGGGTGTTGTCCGGCCCCGCGAGCGCGGGCGGCGTGGCGCGCCAACCGGCATGGGCTTCGTCGACAAGCACCGCTGCCCAGGCGGCGTCGGCCCCGTGGAAATAGGCAGCGGCGCCTGCCTCCTTCCCTTCTGCCAAACAGTGACGCGCCGCAACGATGGCCTCCAGCGCCCGCCGCTCTGCCTTCGCCAGGCGCAGCGCCTCAGCAACCTCCGCAAGGCCTTCGCGGGCGTCGAGCGCTGCCGGCATGATCGCCGCGAGCCTGGCCCGCCAATCCGCCCTTCGGCCGGCGAGCGCTTCGAGATGCACCAGCGGTGCGACAGGCGCGGCAGTCGCCCCCGGCAGGCACCGCGCAAGGATGCCGGCGGCCTGCATGGCCGCAAGCGCCGGCGCGGGATCGGATGCGGCGAGGAGCCGGCGGAACTCATGGCCGAAGGGCGGATTGGCGGGCCAGGC
>JBCBHB010000635.1:0-2231 GCA_038526025.1 Pseudomonadota bacterium | reverse complement strand
GGAAGAGGTGGGGGGAGATGCACGCGTCGCGGCCCTGGCGACGGAGCGGCAGACCGCCCTCCTGGAGGTGGAGACCGATGCGCGACGGGCGCTTGCGGCGCATATCGGCGCCCTGGCGGCGGAGCGGGCGATCGCGCTCTACCGCCAGCGCCACCGCAGCGCGATGCTGGCGGACAGTGCGGCGGCATTTCGCACCATGACCCTCGGCAGCTTTGCGGACCTGGCGACGCAGCCCGACGGCAAGGGTGGCGAGCGGCTGATTGCGCTGCGGGCGCCGGGTGCGGCGGGAGAGGGGCCCGCGTCGGTCGAGGTTGCGGGGCTGACCACCGGGACGCGCGCGCAGCTCTACCTCGCCCTGCGCGTGGCGGCCTATGCGCGGTTCTGCGACGCCGCGGGGCCGCTGCCCTTCGTGGCCGACGATATCCTAGAGACGTTCGACGACGACCGCGCCGCTGCAGCGCTGGGCCTGATGGCGGAGATGGGGGAAAGCGGGCAGGTGCTCTACTTCACCCACCACCAGCATCTCTGCACCCTTGCGCGGGAAGCCTTGGGCGACCGGGTGCATATCCACCCGATGCCCCGCTGAGCGTTCTCAGGCAGCCTCCAGCCGGGTGACCCGGCCTTCGCCCCGCGGCACGATCCATACCTCGTCATACGGATAATCGGCCTCCGACTTGGCGCTGAGCTTTCGGATCACCTCGACCTGGAACTCGATCCAGCCCATGGCATGGGGCTCGGCACCGCCCTTCCGCATCGCCTGGTCGAGCGCCCGGAGCTTCCAGAAGGGCACCGAAGGGAAGCTGTGATGGGCGGTGTGATAGGGCATCTGCCAGCAGAGCCAGCGCATGACCTTGTTCGTTCTGGTGGTGCGGGTGTTCTGCAGAATGTCGTCCTCGTGGCTGAGGCCGAGATGCTCGATGGTGTTCTGAAGCTGGTGGACGAACTTCATGGTGACGAGGGGCGCGAGCCACAGGATCACCGCCGCCCAGCTGCCCGCGGCCACCGAGACAACAGCAATCGTTATGTAGAGTGCGAGGTGGATGCGTGCTTCCCGGATCACCAGCGCGTGCTCGTCCGGCCGGATATAGGGCTCGAGCACGACGCCGCGCGCGAAGCGGAAGAGGCGGGAGACACGGGACCACCAATAGGTCGGCCCCCAGAACCAGAGCAGGTAGGAGCGCAGCGTATAGGGCTCGCGCACCAGCTCCCCGTCCTTCTCCCAGTTCTGCGTGTGCTGATGGTGCGCCCAGTGCTGGATGCGGTCGAAATCCCGCGGGTAGAGCATGAGGAACCCGATGATCCGGCCGAATAGCATGTTGGGCCACTTAGTGCGGAAAACCGTGCCGTGGCTGAGCTCGTGCTGGCCGGCATAGAGGAAATTGAGCAGCACCCCGTGCAGCATGAAAACCGGGATGGCCCAGAGCGTGCCCCAGAGTGTCCAGAGCAGGCTGCCGGAGAGCGCGATGGCACCGAAATGGCTCGCAAGCTGCAGGGCGCCGCGGATGTCGGAGCGTTGCATCAGCACACGCAGATCCTGCGGCGAGACGAGGCGTCGGCGGGAGAAGGTCGCTTCCATCGGGCATCTCTCACATTGTGGCTGCGCGGGATGATGGAGCGCTCGAGGCGGCTCGGCAATCCCAACCTGCTCCCGATCTGGGCATCACTGCATTGAAACCCGCGATTGCGCGGTTGTGGTGAATGGCGTTTACTCAGTTCGAGACGCGCTGAGAGGGAATTCATCAGACCTATGCCCGCAGACGCCATTGCCACCGCGGGCGCGCCCTCGCGCACTGCCCGAGCCGGAGATGCACCGGTGCTGGAGGTCAAGGACCTCCAGGTTGTCTTCGACCTCCGTGCCCGGCAGCTGCATGCGGTCAACGGCGTGAGCTTTTCGGTGAAGCCGGGGGAGCTCCTCGGCATTGTGGGCGAGTCGGGCAGCGGCAAGTCGGTCACGCTGCTCTCGCTCCTGCGCCTCCTGCCGAGCCCGCCGGCGCGCGTGACGGGCGGCAGCGTGCGGTTCGACGGGCAGGAGCTGACGACGATAGACGAACGGTCGCTGCGCCATATCCGGGGCGGGCGGATCGGTTATGTCTTCCAGGACCCGATGACCTCGCTGAACCCGGTCTTCACCGTGGGTTATCAGCTGGTCGAGCCGCTCCGCATCCTCGACGCGGGTGCCGGGATACCTGACCGCGACCCGGGGGCAGCGCTGGCGGCCCGTGCCGAGAGCG
>JBCBHB010000634.1:0-2235 GCA_038526025.1 Pseudomonadota bacterium | reverse complement strand
ACCTTCAGACCCTCAAGGTGGACGCCGCCTTCCAGATCCCGGATGCCGAGGGCCTGCCGATCGTCTACGACCTGCTGCGGGACGAGGGGCTTTGCCTCGGTCTCTCTTCCGGCATCAACGTAGCCGGTGCCGTCCGCCTCGCACGCACGCTCGGGCCCGGCCACACGGTCGTGACGATCCTGTGCGATTACGGCACCCGGTACCAAAGCCGCCTCTTCAATCCCGGCTTCCTGAAGCAGAAGGGACTGCCGTTGGCGGACTGGATGGAAGCCGGCGAAGCGACGGTGCCCACCGTCTTCGAGGACGCCTGAGCCATGACCGACGGGCCGCAGCGCAGATGGCGGCCGGGTCTCGCAGCCGGGTTTGCGGGCGTTCTCGCAAGCCTGGGCATCCTTTGGGTGCTTCTGGCACTCCCCAACGCGGCGCTGGCGCAGGCAGACGATCCGATCTCGGTCGGCAACGAGCTGCTTACGACGTTGGAGCAGGAAGCCACCTCTATCGAGACCCGGATGGAGCGAGAGCTCGACGGGGAGGAGATCGAGCGGCTTCTCAACGAGCTGGTGGCCCAGCGGGACAGGTTGCCGCCGGTGATCGAGGATGTCGCCCAGCGCATTTCCCCCCTCAGAAGCCAGCTTGAGGCGTTGGGCCCTGCGCCCGAAGAGGGGCAAACGGAGGACGAGACACTCGCCCGGGAACGGGGTGCCCTTGCCCAGCGCCTCTCGGAACTCGAGGGCTTGCAACGACGCCTCGGCCAGGCGGATGCCCGGGCCGTGGCGCAGCTCGACCGGCTGGCGGTGCTTCGCGGCCAGCTCTTCCGCGAGAGGCTGCTGAGCCGCGACCGGAGCATCTTCGAAGGTCCTCTCATCCAGGACGGTTTCCGCGAGGTGAGTGAGACCTTTGGCGTGATTGCCGCCGAGGTGCGCGTCCGCGCGAAGAACGACGCTGCGATGGGCGCTGTTGCCGGAAGGCTGCTTGCGCCAATGGGCCTCGCCATCATCGGCGCCGTGTTGCTGCTGGCCTTGCGGCGCGCCGTTGTGCAGCGCGTGGCGCCGATGCTGGATGCGGAGATCAGCGCGTCCCGCAAGATCGCCGTTGCCGTGGCGCTGACGCTGGCGCGGTTGCTTCTGCCTTTCCTGGCTCTCGCCTTCCTCGCGGTGGCCGCGCTCTCCTCGCAGCTCCTCGGCGTGCAGGGCGAGGCGGCGCTGAAGGGTCTCGCAAGTGCCACCGTGCTCGTGATCGCGGCTTACGCGCTCGGTGGTGCCTTCTTCGCGCCCGGCTTGCCGCAGATCCGGCTGAGCCATCTCGACGAGGCCTGCGCGGGCAAGGCGCACCGCTGGATGATGGTGCTGGCGGCGGTTGTGGGCTTTGACCGGATGTTCGTCGCGGGCGAGACCGGGATCGAGATCGGCTTCGAGGCGCTCGTCCTTCTGAACCTCATCCTCGTCACCATCGGCTCGCTGGCGCTCTGGCGTTTCGAGCGGGCGTTGATGACGCATGATCATGCGCGGGACGACGAGCCGATCGACCCCGACGCGGCCGAGGACCCGGATGCGCCGGAGCGACCCGGCCCCGGATTGTTGACGATCATGCTGCGCGGCGGACGGGTCTTCCTGCTCACCGCCGCGGTGGCTGCACCCTTGCTCGCATTGGCGGGCTATTTCGGCGCGTCGCGGATCGTCTTCTACAATCCGGTCATGACGGCCGGTCTGATCGGGGTTTTCGTGCTCCTTTTCACGATCGTCCGCGAAGTCGTGGAGAGCCTGGCCGTTGGGAAGGATGCGCAGCCGGCATCTGGCACCGACAAGCCGGCCGGTGCCCATGCCGCGAGAGCGCGGCTCCTGCCGGTTTTCGTGGGCTTTGTGCTGGTGGCGCTGGCCGGCCCGCTGATCGCGATGATCTGGGGCGCGGAGCTGGCGGATCTTACCGCTGCCTGGCAGGCGGTGCGAAACGGCTTCCCGGTCGGCGAGGTGGTCGTCTCACCGCTGGACTTCGCGGCGTTCATCGCCGTCTTCGCGGTCTTCTACGTGCTGACCCGTGTCGCGCAGGGCGTGCTCAATCGCTCGGTCCTGCCGGTGATGGGCCTCGATGCGGGCGCCCGGGCGGCGATCGTTGCCGGTGTCGGGTATCTCGGTGTCGTGATCTCAGCGCTCGCGGCCATCGGTGTGGCGGGGCTCGACCTCTCGAACATCGCCATCGTGGCCGGTGCCCGCTCCGTGGGTCGGGGCGGCGGGCTGC
>JBCBHB010000633.1:0-2236 GCA_038526025.1 Pseudomonadota bacterium | reverse complement strand
GTGAACGATGACGGACCGGGGATGACGGCGGACGAGCTTGCCGAGGCGATGACGCTGTTCGGTCGGCTTCGCCGGCGGGGGGAGCCGCACAACAACGGTATCGGTGTCGGCCTGCCGCTTGCCAGGGAGCTGGCCGAGGCGCATGGCGGCACGCTGAGCATCGAGAGCGCGCCGCAGGCCGGCACGCTTGCGCGTATCGAGCTGCCTGCCGAACGACTGCTCGGCTCGCGCCGGGGTGCGGACCTGCCCTCGCTCTCTCCCGGCAGCGGACAGCTGCCGACACCGGAGGCGAGCTGACACGCCCCAGCCGCGGAGATCGCCCTCAAGCGGCGTTGGCCTAGCTCCCAACCGCGGGGCGACCTGGCAAGGAGAGTAGACGCATGCAGATGAGCCGGCCACCCGCACCGAACTTCGAGCAGGCTATCGCACTCCTCACCCATGCGGAGGCGGAGATCCGCCGCGCTGAGATGCAGGCAACCGTGCTGATGGCAACGAACGCGCTGCTCGCGGCACTTGCCGTCATCCTCGACCCTCGTGCCGGCATCGCGCTGATCCTGATGCTGACAGCCCTGAGCGGGCTGGCCTTGGGCACTGTGGTTCTGTTGGCCGATGGCGGCGGCGGGCGGACCATGAAGGATGCCCGCCAGGCGCTCTACCTCGATGCCATCGGCGAACGCGACAGCTTCGCGGACTTCATGCGCAGCTTCACGCTCCTCTCCGCATCGCCCGGTGAACGGGTGCTGCACGCGGTCTGGCTGCGGTCGATCTGGGCCAGACGAAAGCTCCGGATCGTGCGCGCTCTCGGGGCACTTACAGGCGCCGGCCTCTTGCTGGCCGGCGTCCTCGCCCTCCAGAGCCTTGGCTGACGGCCGTCAGCTCCCGGTCGCGTGCCAGCCGACCATGCTTTCAGGATAGAGACGCACGTCCTCGATTTCCGCAATCTCCGACAAGGCGAACCAGTTGCTCGCCGCCCAATGCCCGGTATTGCAGAAGCTCACCACCGTGCGGCCCGGTGTCCAGCCCGCTTCCCGCGCCAGGTCCCGCACATAGGCGCCATCCTCGCTCATGGCGCCGTTCTGCCCGAAGAAGCTCTCATGCACGAGGTTCACCGCGCTGCGGAGCGTGCCGGGCAGGCGGGCTGCCGGGTGTTTCTTGCCGCCCTTGAAGAAGATGTCGGGCCGCGCATCGATGAGCAGCGCTTCGCTCTCACCCGCGATCACGGCGTCCACCTCGGCACGGTCGACCGACCATCTGTCGCTGAGCGTGAAGGTCGCCGTCGAAGGCTCAAAAGGCGCGGCATCGCTCGTGAGCGGGAGCTTGGCGGTCTGCCAGGCGCGCATGCCACCGTTCAGGATGGCGATCTCGGTGAGGCCTGCCGATTTGAGGGTCCAGTAAACCCGCGCGGTCGCGCCGAAAGCGCTCGGGCTGTCCCCCTCGTTCAGCACCACCACACGGCTCTCCGGCCCCACACCTGCCACCTGCAGCAGAGCGGTCAGCGCAGCGTCCGAAAGGCGCGCGCCCGGATTGGTCTGCGGCCCGCGCCACGCGCCGTAGGGCACGTTCCGCGCCCCCTCCACATGCCCGGCGGCAAACGCCTTCGGCGCGCGAATGTCGAGGATGATCACGCCCTCCGCGTCGGACAACGCCTGTGGCGTAAGCAGCTTGGCAAGCGGCTCGGCGGCCGCCGGCATGGCCACCGCTGCGGCAAGCAGGGTGAGGGCGATCAGGCTTTTCATGGCGTTCCTCCATCGATCCTGCACCGCTACATGCAGTCGATGGCGTGGAATTTCAATTTCAACAGTCTTCCGCTGGTGTTTCTAAGCCGCATTCGCGGCATCACATGACGCTGCCGGGCGCTGAAGCGCTGCGCGGCCTCGCTATTTTCAGGCGCTGCTCAGGAGGTTGCATCGTGGACGACACACCCGCTCATCCGTTGGTTATCTTCATGCCATCCGGCAAACGCGGCCGCTTTCCCGTGGGCACGCCCGTCCTGACGGCGGCGCGCCAGCTCGGCGTGGATCTCGACAGTGTTTGCGGCGGGCGCGGCATCTGCTCGAAGTGCCAGGTTGAACCGGCTTTCGGCAGCTTCCCCAAGCACGGGCTCACCGTGGCCGAGAACGCCCTTAGCCCCTGGAACAAGGTGGAGGCGCGCTACGACGAGAAGCGCGGCCTGTCGAAGGGCCGCCGCCTCGGCTGCCAGGCCACGGTGCAGGGCGATGTGGTGATCGACGTGCCG
>JBCBHB010000632.1:0-2240 GCA_038526025.1 Pseudomonadota bacterium | reverse complement strand
CAGCACCAAGAGCGCCCCTACAAGGCGACGGCGCCGGAGCCAGAGGCCGAGGCCTTCGCGCGCGTCCAGCGTCTGCCCGCCAGCTGGCATGCGAACGCCTTCGCGGGCTCCACCGTCCGACAGATCACGCGTGGCGCATGGGCGCTCGACGATATGGCGGATGTGCTGATGCTGGCGCTGCTCCCCTCGAGCCTCGTCCTCATCGGCACGATCGGCACGCTGGCAGCCTTCCGCTGGGAGGTGGGCCTTGTGGCATGCCTGGGCGCGGCGCTCTTCGTCGCGCTGTCGCTCGGCCTCACGCTCAAATGGGTCGCGCCGGCCGCCCGGCTCTCGAACGCGCAGGACAGCCGCGTGTCCGGCGCGCTGGCGGACGCCATCACGTCGAACGCGGTGGTGCGTGCGCATGCGGGCGAGGCGCGGGAAGAGACCAGGCTCGATCGGGTGCTCGGCAAATGGGCCCGCCGCACGCGGCGCACCTGGCGGCGGGGTACAATCTCGGGCCTCGCACAGGACGCGTCGCTCTGGGCATTGCGAGCCGCCGTGTTGGGCGGCGCTCTCCTGGCCTTCGTCCGCGGCGCAGCCGGCGCTGGCGAGATTGCCTTCGTCGTCGCTGCTCTCGGCATGCTCGACGGCTATCTCCGCCAGATCGGCAACCATGTGCGCATGCTTCAGAAGGCGGTGAATGATGCCGAGGAACTGGTGGACCTGATGGCCGTCACGCCCGAGCGAGAGGTCGCGCGTCCGCCGGCGCGCGCCCTGCCGCCGCGGGCTGCCGAGCTGGCCTTCGACCATGTGCACTACGGCTACGAGGGCGCGCCCACGCCGCTCTTCACCGATCTGCACGTGGCCATACCCTCGGGGCAGAAGGTTGGGCTTGTGGGGCGCTCGGGCTCTGGCAAGACCACTTTCGTCAAGCTGATCCAGCGGCTGCACGAAGTCACGGGCGGTCAGATCACGCTCGGCGGGGTCGACATCGCACAGGTGCCGCTGACCGCGCTGCGCCGGCACGTGGCGCTGGTGCCCCAGGAGCCGATCCTCTTCCACCGCTCGCTGGCCGAGAACATCGCCTATGCGCGCCCTGGCGCATCGCTCGTGGACGTTCGCGAAGCGGCGGCCCGGGCGGGGGCGGCCCACTTCATCGAGCGCTTGCCGAAGGGCTACGGCACCGAGGTTGGCGAGCGTGGCGTGAAGCTCTCCGGCGGCGAACGCCAGCGGGTCGCCATCGCGCGGGCGTTCCTGTCGGACGCGCCGGTGCTGGTGATGGACGAGGCCACATCCTCGCTCGACTCTGAGGCCGAGGCCCAGGTGGCGGAGGCGGCGGAGCGTCTCATGCAGGGCCGCACGACGCTGGTGATCGCCCACCGGCTTTCCACGGTCGAACGCCTGGACCGCATCCTCGTCTTCGACCGGGGGCGTATCGTGGAGGATGGTACACCGGCCGAGCTGATGATGCGCGAACACGGCCTCTACCGCGCGCTAAGGCAACGCCAGACACTGGCGGCGTGAGGTCGGGACGCCCGGCATCTCCGCCGTGGCCCAAACGGATGCGGACCCGCATAACGGCACGAGAGCAATCAGCTATCGGGGCCATGCGGGTCCGTTTCAGGCAGGATTTCCCGGATGTAGTCGCGGTCTTTCCAGGCGGGTTTCGCAAGCGCCCTGCCAGCCTCGGGAAGATACGCCGACGCCCGCCCCTGGCCGAGGTCAGGGATGTAGCGGGGACAGTTCGGAAAGATCTCTGCGGCCTCGAGCCGAACGACGAGTTTCGCGCCGGGATAGTCGGCACGTGTGGAATGATCATCGAGGAGCGTTGCCAGCCCGTTCACCCGCAGGCGTTCGGCCGAACCGTCGAGCCGGATGAAGAGCAGCCCGGCCCGTCCACTGCCGCGAATGTTGCCGAGGCTGCGATACATGGAGTTGCCGTCGAAGTCCGGCCATTCGAGCGTCGTCGGCCCTGTCACGCGCACGAACCCCGGCGGACCGCCCTTGAATGAGCAGTCCACGCTCTCGCCATGTGCCGTGGCGAGGAAGAAGAAGGACGCCTCTTCGATGAGCGCCACGTGCTCTGGTCCGAAAGCATCGAGACGGCGGTGCTTCTCGAGCGCATCGGCGACACGACGCCCGTCGAACCGGTCCTGCAGCGCGCGGTGGTGCTCGTGGAACATGCTCGGTTTTTTCGACATCCTGAAGGCACTCTCCCGGCAATCGGTCGGTCCAGGTGGCGCGACAAGCCTAGAGGA
>JBCBHB010000631.1:0-2240 GCA_038526025.1 Pseudomonadota bacterium | reverse complement strand
GTGCTGGGCGCAGGGCCACGCCACCATGATGATCATGGGCGAGATCTGCACGCGCGGCTGCACCTTCTGCAACGTGGCGACGGGCCGGCCGGATGCGCTCGATGTGTTCGAGCCTGCGCGGGTAGCCGATGCGGTTGCGAAACTGGGGCTCAACCATGTGGTCGTGACCTCCGTCGACCGCGACGACCTTGAGGACGGCGGGGCCGGGCACATCGCGCAGACCATCCGCGCCGTGCGCCGCCGCTGCCCGGACACGACGATCGAGGTGCTGACGCCCGACTTCCTGCGTTGCCCGGACAGTGCGCTCGAGGAGGTCGTCGAGGCACGGCCGGACGTCTTCAACCACAACCTCGAGACCGTGCCGGGGCTCTATACCGAGGTACGGCCCGGGGCGCGCTACTTCCATTCGTTGCGGCTTCTCCAGCGGGTCAAGGAGCTCGACGGCAGCCTGTTCACGAAGTCCGGCCTCATGGTCGGGCTCGGGGAGCGCCGGGAGGAGGTGCTGCAGGTGATGGACGACATGCGGGCGGCCGATGTGGATTTCCTCACCATCGGGCAGTACCTGCAGCCGACCCCGAAGCACCATCGCGTGGCGGATTACATCACGCCGGAGGCCTTCGCGGCCTATGAGAAGGCGGCCTATGCCAAGGGGTTCCTGATGGTATCTGCCACGCCGCTCACCCGTTCGAGCTACCATGCAGGCGACGACTTCGAGCGGTTGCGGGCGGCGCGGGCGGCAAAGGCCGTTTGAGCCGCGGCACGCCACGGAATTGAAAGACATTTGCGGGATTGATAGCCAACCGAGCTGCGATGCGTCGGCATTCGGTTCGAGCCGGGTGGCTCTCGCGCGCCGTTCGCGCTAGGCGATGCGGTCAGGTCGGATGGCTGAGCCGCCGGTCCCGACCGGCGCAGAGCGGCGGGGAGGCCCCGGGTAACGGGGAGCGACGCGGGAGAGCAGCGAATGCCCACGCATGCGGAAAAGAAGGTGCTGCCCTACACGCCCGAGCAGCTCTACGCGCTCGTTGCGGATATCGGGGAGTATCCGAAGTTTCTGCCGTGGTGCTCCGCCTGCCGGGTGCGCAAGCGCACGACCCTGCCAGACGGGCGGGAGCAGATGGACGCGGACCTCGTGATCTCCTTCAAGGTGTTCCGGGAGAAGTTCGGCAGCCGGGTGACGCTGCAGCCCGAGAAGCGGATTATCGATGTCGAGTATCTCGACGGGCCCTTCCGCTACCTCAACAATCACTGGGAGTTCCACGAACGGCCGGGCGGGCGCTGCGAGGTGGATTTCTACGTGGATTTCGAGTTCAAGAGCCGGACCTTGCAGTCGGTTGTGGGACTGGTCTTCAATGAGGCGATGCAGCGTATCGTGCGCGCCTTCGAGCGCCGGGCCGCCGAGATCTACGGCGCGCCTGAGGATGCCTCCTACGCTGCCCCGCACTGAGGACCGTTAGGGGCCGAGCCAGCGGCCTTGCCAGCCCTCGGCGGCGGGTTCGAAGCGGGCGCGGCGGTGGCCGGCGCTGCGCAGGTGCAGCCATTCGAGGCGCATGACGGTGACCGGGACGGCGGCGAAGACGCTGCGTCCGTCGTCGTCTCTCAACCCGTCCCCTTCTTCCGGCGCGCGCAGGCTCCGCCCGGGAGGGACGGGGGTGCGGTAAATGCGGCGGCCGGGCGCTGTGAGGCGGGCCCATTCCTCCCCGGCGAAGGGATCCTCGGTGAGCAGCCGTGCCTGGCCCCAGAGACGGAGCTGGAGCTTCGCCCGCGGGTCCCAGAAGAGCAGCGAGACGCGGCCATCGGCTTCGATTTCAGCGGCCTTGGCACTGCGGCGGTCGGTGTGGAACGTCACGCGACGCTCTGAAGGCTCCACGCGGCGGAGCACGACGGTGCGTTGCTCGGGCCAGCCCTGGGGCCCGAGGGTGGCGATCTGAAGCGTGTTGAAGGCGGAGCGCTTGTCTGCCGCCCCGCGCTGGAGCCGCTTCCAGGCCGCGTCCAGCACAGCATCGAGATCGTCTTCCGGCAGGCCCGGCCCCTTCGTCGCTGCGGTCATTGCTGTTTCGCGAGCTGGAAGAGACGTATCAGCGCATGTTCGACCGTTGCCGCCCGCACGGCGCCGCGTCCAAGGGCGCCGAACTCGACACGTTCATGCTCGAAATCGCCGACGCTTGAGCCCCAGGCGAAGTGGACGAGCCCTTCGGGCTTGGCGGGGCTTCCCCCGCCCGGCCCGGCAATGCCGGTGACGG
>JBCBHB010000630.1:0-2248 GCA_038526025.1 Pseudomonadota bacterium | reverse complement strand
ATGGGCTTGCCCGCGATGGCGATGTGGCCCTTCACGCGCAGGATGTCCCGCGCCGCGGCCAGCGCCGCGATGCGGGCTTCGAGCGCCTTGGGATCCTCCTGCTCGGGCAGCTCAACCACGATGCTGTCGAAGTCCTCGTGATCGTGCTCGTCGTGGTGATGGTCGTGATGCGAGGGGCGGGCGTCGAGATCGTCCTCCGCCGCCTTGGCGAGGCCGAGGATCACGCGCGGATCGATCGCGCCCTCGGTCACCTCGACAACCGGGAGCGGGCGGGGCGCTTCGGCGGCGATTACGTCGCGGGCCTTCGAGATGCCCTCGGCGCCCGCCAGGTCGGCCTTGGTGAGGAGGATGATGTCGGCGCAGGCGATCTGATCCTCGAACACCTCCGAGAGCGGGGTCTCGTGGTCGAGGCTGTCATCCGCGGCGCGCTGCGCTTCGACCGCATCCACATCCGGCGCGAAACGGCCGGCGGCCACGGCCTCCGCATCGGCGAGCGCAATCACGCCATCGACGGTGATCTTCGAGCGGATGGTCGGCCAGTCGAAGGCCTTGAGGAGGGGTTTCGGCAGCGCGAGGCCCGAGGTTTCGATCAGGATGTGATCGGGGCGCGGCTCCATGGCCATCAGCGTCTCGATGGTGGGGATGAAGTCGTCCGCCACCGTGCAGCAGATGCAGCCGTTCGCGAGCTCGAGGATGTTCTCGGCCGGGCAGCTCTCGGAGGCGCAGCCGGCGAGGATTTCGCCATCGACCCCCACATCGCCGAACTCGTTGACCACCACCGCCAGGCGCCGCCCCTCGGGGTTGCGCAAGAGGTGGCTGATGAGCGTTGTCTTGCCCGAGCCGAGGAAGCCGGTGACGACGGTGACGGGCAGCTTCGAGAGGTCAGTCATCGTGGGCTCCGATGGGCGGGATGCGGGCGATGCAGTTGCGCTTGAAGTGTTCGGGCCGCTGGCGCCAGGGGATGAGCCCCTCGGGCGCTTCGCGGTACTGGGCGGCGCCGGCGAGCAGCATGTCGGCATGCTCTGCAGGGTCCAGATTGCCGTAGACATAGGTCCAGCGGCCGGGGCCCCTCAGCGCCACGGTGCAGCCTTGCGAGCAGTTGGACAGGCACTCGACGCGGCGGAGGCGAATGCCCTCGGGCAGCGTGCCGGCGCGGAGGGCGGCCTCGAGGCGGGCGCCCGGGCGCTCCTCCCCCTCGGTCTCCACGATGCCCTGCTGGCGGCAGGTGGCGCAGACGAGGAGTTCCACCTCGTCGGTTGTGTCGCTTGCGTCTTTCACCGGCCCTGCACCTTCACCCTTCCTCGCGCCTGACCGGATGGCATGGTGCTGCGGGCGCTGACGCGCCGTTTCAGTGCAGCACCGGATCACCCCGCCCGGCTCACATTCTCTTGCTGGCAGGTCTCCCGGCTTACGGATCACGGAGCGGTGCCTTGCGGCTTGCTCCTGCGGTCCTCCCCCCTTCCCAGCATCGGCACGCGGCCTTGGCCAGTGGGCTTGGGCGGACCTTTCCGGTCACGGTCGCGGGGGCGGCTGCCTTAGGGGCCGGGGCCCTTGAGCATTCCCTCTTCGCCTGTCAGACAGGCACCAGCCCAACCGTGATGCGGCCCGTGGAAACGCGTGTCAAGGGATGAAGACCGGCCCATGAGCGAGACCGAAGACGCCGCCCGCCACCGCGCGAAGATGCAGAAGGTGGCCGCTGCGCGCGAGAAGATGATGGCGGAGAAGACGGACCGGAAAGGTCTCGTCATCGTCCATACCGGGAAGGGCAAGGGCAAGAGCTCCGCCGCCTTCGGGATGATCTTCCGCTGCATCGCGCATGGCATGCCGAGCGCTGTGGTGCAGTTCATCAAGGGCGGCATGGAGACGGGCGAGCGGGCGCTGATCACCGAGCATTTCGGCGAGCTCTGCCAGTTCCACACCATGGGCGAGGGCTTCACCTGGGTGACGCAGGACAAGGCGCGGGACAAGGAGATGGCGGGGGCGGCCTGGGAGAAGGCGAAGGCGCTCATCCGGGACGAGCGGAACGCCATGGTGCTGCTCGACGAGATCAACATCGCGCTCCGCTACGAGTACCTCGACGCCGCCGAGGTGGCGCGGTTTCTCGCCGAGGAGAAGCCGGCGACGACCCATGTGGTGCTGACCGGCCGGAACGCGCCGGAGGTGCTGGTGGAGGCAGCGGATCTCGTCACGGAAATGACCCTGGTGAAGCACCCCTTCCGCGAACAGGGCATCAAGGCCCAGATCGGCG
>JBCBHB010000629.1:0-2254 GCA_038526025.1 Pseudomonadota bacterium | reverse complement strand
TTGGCCTCGATCGCGGCGTTCATGTTCTTCTCATGCGCCTTCACGACGATGTCCATCGCCGGCATCTTGCTGCCGTCGAACATCTTGTCGAGCTCCGGCATCTTGAACATTTCGGACATCTTCTCGAGGTCGGCGGCAAACGGGAATTTCTCGTGCATCATCTGTCTCTCCTGGCGTTTCTCTGGCGGAGCGGGGCGCGGCCTCTTCCGCCGGTTGGCATGGGCGCGTCGCCCGCTGTGACACGACAGATATGTTGCGCCGCACAATAAATGTCAAGCCGGCTTCTGCTGCGTTGCAGCACAGCGACACATCGCCCGAGCCCGCAGGCCCGATGTCTCGGCCGCATCAGCCTGTGGCGAGCTCCCGCGATCGCGCCGCCGCGGCCGCCACCGTCCGGGTCATCAGCGGCGTGAGTTCCTCGCGCAGAACACCCAGCCCCGCCGCGGTCGTCCCGCCCGGGCTCGTCACGTTCTCCCGCAGGGTCGCCGCCGTCTCGGCAGAGGCAGCGGCCAGCGCCCCGGCACCGGAAACGGTCGCCCGGGCCAGACGCATGGCAAGCGCCGGCGAAAGCCCCTCCGCCTCCCCGGCCGCCGCCAGCGCCTCGATCATGTGGAACACATAGGCCGGGCCCGACCCGGACACGCCCGTCACCGCATCCATCTGGCTCTCGGCCGCCAGCCGCACCGTCTCGCCCACAGGCGCCAACAGCGCCTCCGCCATCTCCAGGGCGGCCTCGCCGGCTGCCTCGTTCGCCACGAGCGCCGTGATCCCTTGCCCGATCGCAGCCGGCGTGTTCGGCATGGCGCGGACGATCGGCGTCCCCGCCCCGAACATCGCCTCGAAGGCGGCAATCGGCGTGCCCGCGGCGATCGACAGCATCAGCGTGTCCCCGCTGCCAAAGGCACGGAGGCTCGGCGCTGCCCCCGCCATCATCTGCGGCTTCACCGCGAGAACCGCCACGGTCGGCCGCACCGGCTCCGCCGGGTTGAGCACCAGACCGTCCCCCGCTACTCCCTCGAGCCAGGGAGAAGGCGCCGGCTCGATCACCTGCACAGCGGACGGCGCCATGCCCCCGGCAAGCCAGCCCTCGAGCATGGCGCTGCCCATCTTGCCGCAGCCCAGCAGCAGCAACGATGGCACGGCAGTGGCCAGATCGGTCATGGGGGGTCTCCTTCTCGGAATGCTGGAGGAGACTGGTCGCACGCCCCGGCAATGCTCGGCAAGCGGGGCTGCGCCGTCAGACGGGCGCGGCTGGCGGGCGGGCCGCTGAGGACCGCAAGGTCCGAAGCCGGGGCGTCCGCCAGCAAGCCCGCCCAGCAAGCGCGCCCCGCCGGCGCGCTCCCGCCAGCCACCCCGGCAATCCGATCGCGGCTCAGGCGGTGCCGTAAGCGTCCTCGATCACGAGCTCGAGCGCGTCCTCGGCGGTCTCGCCGGTCCAGGCCGTGGCCTGCAGCGCCGGGTAGAACCGCTCGGAGAGCGCGAGCGCCGAGAGCACCATGGACTCGATCTGCTCCGGCGTCGCCGTCGCGCCGCCCGCCAACGTCAGCCCGTAGCGGAACGCCACCAGCCCCTGCTCGGGCCAGAACGAGAAGCTGCCGTTCCAGATCCGGTCGTTGATCATGGTCAGGAGGCCCTGAAACTCCTCCCGGCAGTCCTCATGCGGCGTCATCTCGAAAGACGAGATCAGGCGCAGCATGTCGTCCCGCTCCGACCAGGCGAGCGAGAGCGAGTAGTTGCGCCAGGTGCCCTCGATCACCATGGCGATCTGATCTTCCCCCATGCGGTCGAAATCCCAGGCGGACTGCTCCGCCAGCGTCTCGACGATGTCGATGGGGTGGATATCCGTGTTCTCAAAGTTGCGAACGGCTGCCGACATGCCTCAAAGCCCCTTACTGCTCTGGTGCCGAGGGCCGCTTGCGGACCCTTCATGCGCCAAGGGTTGCCACGGGTCGTGTGCCTTTAGGTCTTGGACCCATAGATATGGTGGCACCCACGAGCGGAATCACAAAGCGAAAAACGCGCCCGCCGCGAAATCGTCATAGAGCGGGACCGCTGGTACCGCCCGAAGGTGCCGCAAGCGGGGCGGTCAGCCCTTCTCCGCCAGCTTCGCTTCGAGCTCGGCGATCCGCGCCTCGAGTGCCGCGTTCTCCTCGCGCGCCTTCAGCGCCATCTCGCGCACGGCCGAGAACTCCTCCTCCGAGACGATCGAGCTCTCGCGCAGCCAGCGCTCGAACGAGCTGCGGAGTGCCGTCTC
>JBCBHB010000628.1:0-2255 GCA_038526025.1 Pseudomonadota bacterium | reverse complement strand
GCCAGCGCATCCGCCTCCGCGGTCGCGGCGCTGCCGCTGTCCACTGCCCGCGCCTGCGCGGGGCGCATCGGCTCGGTCTCGGGCGCGGCAAGGCGGAGCGCGTCGATCCCCCAGCCCGCATCGAGCGCGTCAATCTTCGGCTCCATCAGCGCGCGCAGGCGCATCGGGTCGCGCATCGGGCGGGCGAGGCGGATCTCGGCCGAGACATCCGCGCCATCCACGCGCCGGGCGGTGAGGCGCAGGCGGCGTGCGCCGAGCCCCTCTTGCGTGAGCCGTGCGGCCACCACCTCGAGCAACCGGTCGAGCCCTGCCAGCACGTCCGAGGTGAGGCCGATCGGCTCGGCCAGCGTGAGTCGGGCGGCGACGGGGCGGACTTGGCGCGCCGGTGCCACGGGTTCGGGCTCTTGGCCGAGCGCCTGGTCGAGCCGCTGCACGGTGCGCACACCGAAGCGGCGGGCGATCTGCGCGCGGGCGACCCCGGCCATCTCGCCGATGCTGGCGAGGCCCACGGCGGCCAGCCCCTCCGCCACGGCCGGCTCGAGCCTGAGGGCGGCCACAGGAAGGGTGGCGATGGCGGCCCGGGTCTGTCCGGGCGGCGCGATGGCGAGGCGCGCGTTGCCATGTTCCGCCAGCGCCCAGGCGGCGCCCTTGCTGTCCGCCATCGCCGCACGCGCGGTGAGGCCAAGGCCGCCGAGGCCCGCAAGGATCGCCTCCAGCATCGCCGCCTCGCCGCCATAGAGATGCGCGCAGCCTGTCGCATCCAGCACCAGGGCCGCCCCTGCTGTGCCTGGGCCTGCGGGGGCGCGGGTGCCGCCCGGCTTTGCACTGGCCTTGAGCGTCGCCCCGGCCTGCGTGCCGGTCGTGTCCCCCCGCTTGCCGGCCCCGGTGGTCGGCACGGGTGCGGCGGCGGCGCGGCGGATGAAGCCGATTGCATCGCGTTCCCGCCCCACCAGCGGGGCGAAGCGGCCGGCCCAGCGGAGGAGAGCGCCGATGAAGGCCTCCAGCCGTTCCGGTGTGGCGGGGCGGGTAACGAGGCTGGGGCAGATCGCGCGTGCATCCGAGAGCCCCATACCGGCGCTGAGACCCGCTTCACCCGCTGCCGGGTTGAGGGAGACGAGCCTGAGCGCACCGTCCTCCTGCCCGGCCACCGCGAAGGGCCGGGTGAGCCCCGTCAGCCCCTCGCGCCGCAACCGGTGCTCGGCAGCGAGATGCGGCAGTGCGACGACGATGATCCGCCGGCCCATGCGCCGCATCCCCTTCTCTGCGTCCCGTTCCGTGGCGAGAGCTATGGCGCCCATGCCGGATGGCGAGCCGCCGGCGCTCAGGCGCCCACGGCCACGGCGCGAATGCTGCCGATTGCCGTGCTGCCGCCGTGATGGAGGCGCCAGGGCGCAGCCGGGGCATTCCCCAGGCCGCCATCAGCATGGATGCCGGGCGCCCCGTGGCTGCCGGCCGGTGCATCGAGGTTTACTTCCCAGGCGCCGAGGGGGCCCCGCTTGTTCTTCACGAGTTCCCAGAGCTGCAGGGCGCCTGTGACGCCTGCACGGCCTTGCATCGCGCTCCCGATTCCATCGCCGCCCCCCTTCGCGCGCGCCGCCCGCGCTGCCGTGGTATCGGGCATCGGGGCGGCGAGCGGGCGGCAGCGCCAGCGTGTCTCGGCTGCGTTCGTCGCCAGGCGGTTCTCCGGCACCAGGCAGAGCCCGCGCCCGCCGCCGGTGCCCGATGCCAGCTGGAGGCGGCGGCTTTGCGTGAGATCCGGCGCCGCCTCGAGCTCCGCGACGACCAGGGGCGCCGCGCCCGAGCGCAGGGCTTCCTCCATCACCTGCAGCGCCGCGACCAATCCCGTCGGCCGCGCCAGCACCAGGCGCGCGGGGTCGAGAAACCGGGCGATACCGGCGGGGCAAGGCCGGTCCCGCCGCGTGGCATCGGCGATCCAGAGCACTGGCCCCCGTCCCTCGCCCGCCAGGGCCAGCGCGAAAGCCAGCCGGCCTGCGCCGCAGGCTTCGTGCACCCGCCCCGCTGCCAAGGCCTCAAGCCCTGGGGTGAGCGGGTTCGCCGCTGCCTTTGCGTCAGCCACCGGATCCAACCCGCCCTGTCTCGTCCTCATCTGCACCCGCCACGACTCTAAATGTTCTGCTAATGTTCTATCTCGATTCGACCCCCCACGTCCATCGCAGCGGGTGCGCAGGCATAGAGCCAGATGCCGCAACCTGGACTGTAGCCAAGCTGTAATGCTGCGTGCGCGTGGGGCGAAG
>JBCBHB010000627.1:0-2258 GCA_038526025.1 Pseudomonadota bacterium | reverse complement strand
TCGCGCATGAGATGCATGCCCATGGCGTAGCCGCCGAGGGCGAAGAAGGCGCCGTGGCCGAGCGAGAGGATGCCGCAATAGCCCCAGACGAGATCCACGCTGAGGGCGAGGAGCGCGTAGGTCAGGTACTTGCCCATGAGCGCGACGGCGAAGGAGGGCACATGGCCCGCCTGCCCCGGCTCGAGCGCCAGGTTGAGCACCGGTATCGCGATGGCCGCGATCAGCAGGAGGCCGAGGAAGGCCCAGCCCCGCCCGTCGAGCGCCCGGATCAGCATGGCATGCCTCCGGGCGCTGGCGCACAGGTTAGTTCAGCTTGAGCTCGAAGCCGCCCTCGTCCAGCGAGGTCATGGCGATGAGGCACTGCTCGCCCTCCGCCTCGAAGGCGAAGACATGCACCTGATCGTCCGACGTGGACGCACGGCAGAAGCGCTCCGTGCCGGAAAGCGCCGCGGGGCAGCTGTCGATGTCGAGATGCGGGATGGCGAACTCGAACTGCGCATAGGTCATCGGGCAGGGCGATGTGTCCTGCCCGGCGGCGGCACCGCCGAACAGGGCGAAGAACAGGAGCGTGAGGAGTGAGCGTTTCATCGAAAGTCTCCGGACAAAGGGTTGCGGATGCGGCCGCGCGCCAATGTCTGACTGAAACACTCGGGAATGTCCATGCATATCCGACTGAAGAGGTCGGATATATACGCCCTGCTCTCCACGACCTGTGCCTCATGCGCTCACCTGCCGGATCCATTCCCTGAGATTGTAGTAGGTGGTGACGCGGGCGATGCGGCCGTCGGCCACCTCGAAGAAGGTGCCGGCGGGGAGACGGTAGGTCTGCTCGGTGGCCTCCGGCAGGCCCTCATCGGTGGCGAGATACGTGCCGGAGACGATGAACTCGGCGGCGGCGCGGGTACCGGAGGCGTCGGTCATCACCGTGATCTGGGAGAGGTTCTCGCGGTAGCAGCGGGTCATGTGGGCGCAGAAGGCGCGGAAGGCCTCGGTGCCGATGCGGGGCTGCCCCTCGTTCACGTCGTGGCGGATATCGTCCGCCAGGCAGTCGATCATCCCCTCCGTATCCCCGGCATTGAAGGCATCGTAGTAGCGGCGGATCAGGGCTTCTGTGTCGGTCATGGTCATCCTCAGGTTTCGACGGCGCGGCCGCGGAGCGCGAACATGCCGCGCGGGCGCTTCTGGATGAAGAGGATGATGAAGACGAGCACGAGGACCTTGGCGAGGACGGCGCCTGCGTAAGGTTCCAGGAACTTGTTGGCGATGCCAAGGGTCATGGCGCCGGCGAGCGCGCCCCAGAGATTGCCGACCCCGCCGAAGACGACGACCATGAAGCTGTCGACGATATAGGCCTGGCCGAGGTTCGGGGAGACGTTCCCGATCTGGCTGAGGGCGACGCCGGCGATACCCGCGATCCCGGCGCCGAGGCCGAAGGTCATCGCATCGACCCAGCCCGTGCGCACGCCCATGGCGGCAGCCATGCGGCGGTTCTGCGTGACCGCGCGCATCTGCAGGCCGAGCGGCGTGCGCTTCAGCACCACGAGGAGGCAGGCAAACACCGCGAGCGCGAAGAACAGGATCCAGAGCCGGTTGTAGGTGATGGTGAGCTGGCCGAGCTCGAAGGCGCCCGACATCCAGTCCGGGTTCCCGACCTCACGGTTGTTGGGCCCGAAGATGGACCGGACGGCCTGCTGCAGGATGAGCGAGACGCCCCAGGTGGCGAGCAGGGTCTCCAGCGGGCGGCCGTAGAGATGGCGGCAGATGCCACGCTCGATGGCCACGCCGACAGCGCCGGAGACGAGAAATGCGAGCGGCAGGGCGATGAGGAGCGAGGCGTCGAAGAGCTCGGGCGCATGAAGGCGGATCGCCTGCTGGACCGCGAAGGTGGTGTAGGCGCCCAGCATCACCAGCTCGCCATGGGCCATGTTGATGATGCCCATGACGCCGAAACTGATGGCGAGGCCGATGGCCGCGAGCATGAGGACCGAGCCGAGGGAGAGGCCGAACCACACGTTCTCCGCCATCTCCCACATCGCCCGCTCACGCTCAACGGCTTCGAGCGCCTTCGCGGCGGCGGCCGCGACCTGGGGAAGCGGACTTTCGGCGGCGCCGGCGAGCAGGCCCAGCGCGCCCACCCCGCCTTCGGAAGCAAGGATTGTGACGGCTTCGACCTGGTCCGGCTCCGCGCGGTCGGAACCCAGCGTGGCGGCGGCACGGGCGAGGCGGAAGGCCGCGGCAACCTCCGCATCGGTCTCGGC
>JBCBHB010000626.1:0-2264 GCA_038526025.1 Pseudomonadota bacterium | reverse complement strand
CCGCTGCCCAACAGAGCGGGATGGCGACCGAGGCGGTGGGCGATGGCGGGGCAGGGCGCGTTGGCGCGGCCTGCGCGCGCCAGCCGGACGCGCCCGCATGGCCGACGCCGATGGGGTGCAAGGTGGTGACATTCGACCGGGGATGCGCTGCGCCCTCGCCCGGGTCGGCGCGCAGGGCCTTGGCGGCCGGCGCTGGGCGTGGGGCCGGGGGCGCACTGGTCGCGCTGGCATGCAGTGCCGGCGCGCGTGTGGGCGCGCAGGCGCCCTCGGGCAGCTCGAGCGCCGCAAGGCCCTTGCGAAGGTTCCATAGCGCGACGAGGCCGAGCGGTGCCCCATCGCCTGCAGTATCGGTCGGCACCGCGCGTGGATAGGTGGCAGCGATTGCCGTGCGCGGTGCTGGGGGCGGCGGGGCGACGCCGGCATGCGCCGACGGGGCGGGCGCTTCTACTCTCATGAGGCGGAGCTTGGGCGGGCGGGCGACCGGCTGGGTCAGCGCGACGGGCAGCGTGGCACCGGCGACCGCCGAGGCCCATGGGTCGGCGCCCGATAAGCGCGCCTCAGGGCTCTTCGCCTGGCTCTCCCCGGTGCGTGTTCCGGCGACCTGGTGTTGGCGGCGCCAGCGCGATGCCTCCGCTGCCGTCTCCTCGCGCTGACGCTCCCGCGCGCGCATTGCCGCGATGTCCTCGGCGAAGGCGATGCCCGTGAGGGCCGGGTGGTCCCAGATGCTCGTGCCGAGGGCCGGGCGCGCGGGCGCGATGCCGAGCGGCAGGGCGTCGGCCAGTTGCGGTGAGGCGAGGCTGGCATCCACTTCCTCGACCGTACCCGCGGCGGCGTGATCGATGGCCGCGATCAGCCGTGCCCAGGGGGTTCGCCGATCCGGTGGCTGGCACCAGACCGGTGCCTCGCCAAGCCCGAGGCCCGCATAGAAATCGGCGATCGGCAGTTCGAGCGGACCATCGAGGCTCAGCGGCAGATGCTCGAGCCCCGGCCGGCGGGCCCGGCCCGCGCCGCGGGACGAGAGCGGGAGGGCGGGAATGCCGTAGGCCCGCGCAATGGCCAGAGCCTCCGGCGCGGCGGAGGCGATGCGGCGGCAGGCCAGGATCGCGTCTAACGCCTGGCGCACACCGGCGAGGCTGGGCGCGACGAGGCCGGAAATGAGGCGCACGCCCTCCCCTCCGGCCGGGTCGAGCGCGTAGCGGGCGAGGGCCGCATGAGGCCGGCAGTGGTTCGGGGGGGCGGCCGCGTCCTCGTCCGGCCCGAGGACGATTCCGAGCTCGTGCCTTGGCTGACGGGTTGGGCGGTGGAACTCGGCGATCAGCCCTGCGGGTTCGCCGAGGGCAGGCAGGGCGTCCGGCGCCAGCACGCCGCCCGAGAGCAGGGCGGCGCTGAAGGGCCCGCGGCAGGCGGCGAGATTGCGCCGGGTGTGGGCATGGGCGCGGAAGCGGCGGCGCCGGCCATCGGGCGGCGTTTCGGTGCGTGCAGCGCCCGTGCCCCAGAAGACGGCGTCGCCGTGCCGGACGTTCTGCCCGATCGTCCCCGACGCAACGAGGCGAGGCAGGGTGGAGCTGAAGGGCACGCGCATGACCGGCATGCCAGTGACGAGGGCGACGACGATGGGCGACAGCGCGCCGCCGAGGGGCACGCGTTCGTCTCCCGCGGATCCGCCCTGCCAGACGAGGGGCACGGCACCCTCCCGGCGGACGCGGCGCATGAGCAGGGTCGCGCTCATGCTGCCGCCGCGCACTGATCGAGCCCCGCGACCAGCGGATGCTCCCAGACCGTCTCGCCCGTGAGAGCGGCTAGGGGGGCGAGGCCGGCGGGGCACACCTCCGCCAGGTCCTCCGGCACCAGCGGGTGCCCGATGGCGGCGGCATCAACCGCGGCCATGAGGGCCGACCAGTCGGTCTCCCGGTTCTTCGGCTGGCGCCACCAGGCCATGCGCGACTGGCCGAGCCCCGCATAGAGATCGGGGAACCGGGCATTCACGCCGCGGATGCTGCCATCGCTCGACGGGTCGAGCTTGGCGGACATCAGGCACGGTTTGCCACGTGCCGCGCTGAGGTAGAGGCATGGGATCCCGTAGGCGAGGGCCAGCGCAATGCCGTGGAGCGAGGTGGAGACGATCCGCTCACAGTCGAGCAGCTCGTCGATCTTGGCGCGGATGGCCGCACTGCCCGGTGGCGCCACCATGGTGATGAGGCGGATGCCCGTTGCGCCGTTCAGCTGGTAGCGCGCCAGCCCGGCATTGGGGTGCGCCTCGAAGG
>JBCBHB010000625.1:0-2265 GCA_038526025.1 Pseudomonadota bacterium | reverse complement strand
GCGCCTCGGCCTGCCCTCGCTCAACCTGGATCGATGCTGCTTCGGCGGTGGGGCAATGCGGTTGCATTCAGGCCGTCTCCCTGTGCGGATTTCTCTGCCCGCCATGGGAGCCCGGTGCTGCCGGGTGTTGCATCAGGGTCTCGAGGAGCGTGCTCCAATCCTTACTAGAACCTTAATTTTTCACCTTAGTGCGTTGTTAAGAAAACGTTTACCGAATGCCACGCAATGATCGTCTCGTTCGACTACTTTGGCGAGGCGTGAGTATGAACACCGAAGACGTATTGCATGAATGTGCCGAGCAGGCGGCGACCCTGTTCGGAGAGAAATCGGCCTGCTGCACGAGCAAGGACGCAGCGATCTATCTTGCCCATACCGGCCGTGGGCAGAGCATCCGGGCGATCGCGGCGGCGATGGGGGCGCATCCCTCTACCGTGATGCGTACCGTGCGCCGGATCGAGGAGCGGCGTGACGATCCGCTGCTCGATCGGATGCTCGATACCCTGACCGGCTCTGTCTCGGGCGAGGAGGCCGCGGATGGGGAAACCGCAGCTGCCTTCGAGGACGACCTGGTGCCTGCGCATGCGGTGGATGCTGCGCAGAGCCCGGCCGAGACCTGCGACGAGGCACGGCCGGAGCCGCGCCTTACGCTCGACGAGGCGCGCGTGGTGGAGGAGGCGCGGCGTTACCTGCGCAGGCTCTCAGAGCCCGACAGCTTCCTCTTGGTGGCCAATGGCAGCCCAAAGGCCGGCGTGTTTTGCGCGGCCAACGGCCATCGCCGCCCCATCGCGCTTTTCGCGGTCGAGCTTGCCGCGGAGTTTTTGCGGCGCGACTGGATCCGGATCTCGAAAAAGGGCGATGCCAGCGTGCGTTACCGGATTACGGATGTGGGGCGTGCCGCGCTGCGTCGGCTCATTCTGGCGGATGCGCAGCCGCGTCGTTCAGGTGCCGATGGATCTCGTCCTCGGAACGGCTTCGCCGAGGCTGCGGATGCGTTCCGACACCAGCACAGGATCGAGGCGGACCGCATTTTCATCGGCGCGGGCGGGGAAAAGGAAACGCTGCGCGTAAACCTCGGCGAAAGCCCGCTCGGCTGGCTCGCGCGGCGTCCGGGGCCGGACGGGAAGTCCTACATCGCGCCCGAAGAGGTTGAGGCCGGCGAAAAGCTCCGCAGCGACTTCGAGCTGGCGCAGCTTGGCCCGAGCGTCACGCAGGATTGGCGGCGCTTTCTTTCGGCGAGCGATGGTGGTGGTGACGGCGGCGCCATGCCGGGCGGTGCCGCCATCGCCGCGCGGGAGCGCTTCACCAAGGCGATGACGGTTCTTGGACCGGGCCTTGGCGATGCCGCGCTGCGGGTGTGCTGCTTTCTCGAAGGGCTGGAAGCCTGCGAGAAGCGGATGGGCTGGTCGGCCCGCTCCGGCAAGGTGGTGCTGAAGCTCGCGCTCCAGCGCCTGGCCGAGCACTATGGCGTGGGCCTCGCGCGAAACTGAGGCGGCGGTTGATGGGCGGCGGTTGACGGGCGGCGGGGCGGGGCCGATGGTCCCGCCCCATGTCGCACAGCATCCCCACCCGCCTGATCGAAACCGACGATGATATCCGCGAGGGTTGCGCGGCGCTCGCCATGCTTGAGCCCCGCTTCGCCAGCGCGCTGGAGGTGGTGGGCGAGGTCCCATTGCGTCGCCGGCCCGCGGGCTTCGATGCGCTGCTGAAGGCCATCTGCTCGCAGCAACTCTCCGTCGCGTCCGCCAACGCGGTATGGGCGAAGCTGGAGGCGGCTGGCGCAACGGCACCCGATCCCATCCGCAGCCTTGGAACCGACGGGCTGAAGGCCTGCGGGCTGTCGCGCCAGAAGGCGGCCTATGCGCTCGCCCTGGCGGAGGCGGAGCTCGACCTCGATGCGCTGCGCCATCTGCCAGAGGAGGAGGCCGTGGCAATGCTCACGGCGGTGAAGGGCATCGGCCCCTGGACGGCTGAGATTTACCTCATGTTCGCGCTCGGCCGGGCAGATGTCTTCGCGCCGGGCGACCTTGCGTTGCAGGAGGCCGCGCGGATGCTGTTCGGCCTGGAGGAGCGGCCGCGCGAGAAACCCTTTCGCGCAATGGCGGCTGCCTGGTCGCCCTGGCGGGCGGTTGCCGCTCGCGTGTTGTGGGCCTACTACGCCGCGGAGAAGAGGCGCGAAGGGATCGGGGCGGACGCATGAGCGAACGGGCGGATGACATTCTGGACGGCCATCGCATCGCGCCCAAGGCCGGCGGGCCTTCGAAGGCG
>JBCBHB010000624.1:0-2266 GCA_038526025.1 Pseudomonadota bacterium | reverse complement strand
GCTCAGTACCGAGCATGGGAAAGACGACAACATCGGCATCCGTCAGCGCGAGCGGTATCGTGGACAGGCCGAGCTGATCGACGGGCGGCTTTACGCAATCGAACAGAACACGCGACCGCCGCAAGCGGTCTGCCTGTCGGCACTCGATGCGCCCCATCCCTTTCGCCCAGACGTTATGACCGGGCTCATGATCGGTAGCTCGTGGCGGCTCGGTGGCGCGCCGTTTACGACGCGTGTGGTGTGGCGCCGCGTGTCTGGCGACCTCTCTATCCGTGACGCGATCCGCAAAACGGGGCCCTATGCGGATGACGGGCCAGAGATCGACGTAGCGATCGTACGGAGCCTCGGCGAGGACTGCATGACCTACCATGGCTGGGCTGGCCCGCTCTGAGCACCATGAGCCTACTGCTGGGTCGCGGTCACGCAGCGGCCTTGCAGGGCTTGAACGGGTAGAACGCGGTGCGGTGGCGCAAGCTGGTCCTCGCGCCCAACGCACCAGCACCCCGGCGTGCTCGCGCGGGCGATCCTGATCAGGGCTTGCGGCCGCGGAGATGATGCGGGCAGTGCTCCCCCGTTTCGAGCACTTGGATCATCTTGCGCCACGTGGTCAGCTGGCCTTCCAGGTCACCATCCGGCAGCAGTGCTGCAAAGTCGGCAGCCTCTGGCCCCTCCAGCCGCGCCAGCTCTGCCTTGGCCTGCTCGCGGTACCAGGGGTTGCGGTTCGTCAGCTGAACGTCGACGAAGCCGGCGGCTTCCAGTGCCTCGCGGTAGCGCATGGGAGACGCCATCTGGAAGTCGAGGTCCTCGGCGGCGATGTAGGCCGCCATTTCCGGGCTTGGCTTACCGTCATGACCAATGAGCCAGTCAGACGCCGCGAACCAGCCGCCCGGGCGCAGGACCCGCAGCACGTCGCGCGCCAGGGCGTGCTTGTCCGCGATGTGAACGATCGAGTCCTTCGAGAAGACGAAATCCACGGACGCATCGGGCAACGGCATGGGCCCGGGGGCAACGCGGCAGATCTTGACCCGGTCGGCGACGCCCGCCGCCTCGGCGGCCGCGCGGGCGGTGGCGCACACCGTGTCCTCGACATCCAGGCCGATGACGCGGGCCGCCTCATAGTCCCGCGCGAGAGAGGCCGTGATCCCCCCAGCCCCCGAGCCGATATCAACGATGGTTGCGCCCTTGAGATCGAGCCCCTGCAGAACCCGCGCAACCTCCTCTGCCCCGCCGGGGGAGAGGTAGCCCTCGCCCCACAGCTTCTCGAGAAACGCTACGTGACCGTCATCGTAAAGCTCGTTCGCCCCGCCGCTCATGCCGTCTCCTCGGTGGTCATTAACCTCTCCATCTTGGCTCGCGTGATCTTGGGAGGGTCGGCTCTGGCCGGATCTTCGCCATCGGTCGTTGAACAGATGCGATAGCGTTCGAGCGTCGCAACATCGATCAGACCCCGCCGCCAGAGCTGCATCGCCGCCGCATAGCGGATCATCCCCGCCCCCGGGACACCCAAAGGCCGCGCCAGGTCGGCCCAGGCTTCGTCGTCCGTCGGGGCGTTCTGCCCATCATCGGCAATGACGATTGCCTTCACCGGCCGTTCCTTCCATAGCGGTGGCCCATGACGATCAGGAGCGCTGGATGGCGGAGGTGAACGAAGGCGCCAGCGGGCGACGACGCCGCGAGACGAAGGAGACGCGGCGCGAGCAGCTGATGGATGCCACCCTGACCGTGCTTGCGCGGCGCGGGCTTGCGAAGGCAACGCTCGCCGATGTCGCCGACGAGGCCGGGCTCTCGCGCGGCATCGTGAACTTTCATTTCGAGAGCAAGGAGCGGTTGCTGCTCGCAACGCTCGAACGGCTGTCCTCGGAATACGACGCGACGTGGCGGCAAGGGCTCGAGGCCGCGGGCCCCACGGCGGCGGAACGCCTGCGTGCGCTGATGATGGCCGATCTCTCGCCGGGGGTCTGTGAGCCGCAGAAACTGGCTGCCTGGTTCGCCTTCTTCGCGGAATCTGGTGCGCGTGTCGACTACCGGGACTTGTGCTGGGCGCGGGACGACGCGCTCCTCGACGCGTTTCAGACGCTTTGCGAGGCGCTCGAGACCGAGGCTCGCTACGGATACGATGCCAGGCGCACGGCGATGGCGATCTACGCCATGCAGGAAGGGTTCTGGCTGCGACTGATGCTCGGCAACACGGACCTGACGCGCGAGGATGCGCTGGCGATTGCCCTCGGCATGCTCGGCACGCTCTTTCCCAAGCACTTCACCGCCG
>JBCBHB010000623.1:0-2271 GCA_038526025.1 Pseudomonadota bacterium | reverse complement strand
CCGGCGAGGGCCGCGGCGGCGAGGCAGGCGGAAAGGGTCCACAGCACGAGGGGGCGCGCCGTCCGGCGCCGGGGCGCGGGGCGCTGCGTGAGAAGCGTCCCCGGGGCGGCGCCCAGCTCGACGTCGTCATTCACAAGATCGCGCATGTCATCTCCTTTCCCCACCGGCGCCGATCGCCACGATCTCGCCGGTGGCGTCGTTCACGGCTCCATGGATGGAGGGTCAGCGGTTCGCCTCTGCCGCGGCCTTCATTTCGTCCGTCGTCACAAGGCCGTCTGCGTTTGCGTCGAGGCGGCCGAAGGCGACATCCTGCTTGCCGAGGCGCTTGACCATCCGGGCGCGGCCGATGCCGTCATCGGCATTGAGACTGATGAGCGTCGCGAACTCGTTGCGCGAGAGGGCGCCGTCGGCGTTGGCATCGGCCTCGAGGAAGTTCTCGACCGCCTGCTCGCGCTTGGCTTCGGAGGCGCTGGCGTCTGCCGCGGTGGCGGCGATGGCGATGGCGAGGGCGAGGAGGGCGGTGATGGCGGTCGGGGTGTTGAAGGTCATCGTGTTTCTCCGAAGGTCTCGGTTTTGGGGGAGGCTCGGTGGCGCGAGGGCGGCGCCACCGATCGGCGTATGGGCGTCAGCGGGAGATCGAACCCTGGCGGGTGATGGAGTTGCCGAGCCGGTTGGTGGTGGTGCGGCTGCCCGAGCAGGTGCCGCCCGAGCAGCTGCCATTGCCCTGGCGCGAGACGCTGTGGCCGTTCGGGCCGGTCTTGGTGACCGCGCGCGAGCAGCTGCCGCCCGAGCAGCTGCCGGAGCCCTCGACGGTGCTGGTGCCGCGCCAGCCGGTGATGCTGCCCTTGCGCTCCCAGGCGCTGGCATCGGCGGCGGCGCCCAGCGAGAGGGTGAGGGCGATGGCGGGGATGGTGAAGAACTTGGTCATCTGGGTGGTCCTTTCTCTCGTTCTCTCCGACGGTTTGTTGGGTCGTCCCGTGCCGTCTGGGAGCTGAGATAGCGGTCCCATGTCGCGCCCTTATGCATGGGCGGAAACGATGCGTATCGCTTGGTCAACGGAACGTAACAGTATGTAAAATACGCGCCGTGGCGCTTGCCCCTACGCGCCCGCTCGCGGATCTTCGCGCCATCATGGAAAGCCGACCTCTCATCCTTGTCGTGGACGATGATCCGGAGATCCGCCGGCTGGTGGCGGAGTTCCTGGTGCGCGAAGGGCTGGAGGTGGAGGAGGCGGCGGATGCGGTGGCGATGGATGCGATCCTCGCCCGCCGGCAACCGGACCTGCTGGTGCTCGACCTGATGCTGCCGGGTGAGGACGGGCTCTCGATCTGCCGACGTCTGCGCTCGGCAGGCGGACCGGCGATCCTGATGCTCACGGCGAAGAGCGACGAGATCGACCGCGTGGTGGGCCTCGAGATGGGGGCCGACGATTACCTGACGAAGCCGTTCGGGCCGCGTGAGCTTCTGGCGCGCATCCGGGCCGTGCTGCGTCGGATGGGTGATCAAGCCGGCGGCAACGGCGGGGCGCCGGCGCGGCGCTTCGCTTTCGACCGCTTCGTGGTCGACCTGGACGCCCGGCAGCTCACGGACAGCAGCGGCGCGATCCTGACGCTCACCAGCGGAGAGTTCGACCTTCTCGCCTGCTTCGTGCAGCGCCCGCGCCGGGTGCTTTCGCGCGACCAGATCCTGGACCAGCTGCGCGGGCGGGGGGCCGAGCCGTACGACCGGACGGTGGACATGCTCGTCTCCCGCCTCCGCCGCAAGCTGAACGCCGCGGGCCCCGAGAGCGAGCTGATCAGCACCGTGCGCAATGGCGGCTATCTCTTCACGCCGACGGTGAAGGCGGCATCCTGATGGCGGGGGTGAGCCTCTCCGGGCGCGTCGGGCTCATCCTGCTGGTCGCGGTCTTCGCCGTGATGATTACGCTGATCGCCGCGAGCTACCTGGCCGCCGGGGCGGGCAGGAGCGCGGAACTCCCATCCCCCGCCCGCCTCGAGGCGCTTGCGACGCTGTTCGAGCAGGCGCCGGCAAGCGAGCGCGCCGTGATCCTGGAGGCCGTCACCACGTCGCGGGTTACGGTGCGGATCGAGCCTGAGCCCCTGGAGGCCGCGCCACTGCCGACGCTCCTGCCGATGGACGAGGCGGTGCTGGCGGAGTACCGCGCGATCCTGGAGCGCAGGCCCGTGACCGTGGCGCCGCTCGAGCGGAACCGGCCCGTGCTGGGTCTCATGGCGAGCGCGCTCAACGCGGTGGAGTTCCGCCTCGGGCTCG
>JBCBHB010000622.1:0-2275 GCA_038526025.1 Pseudomonadota bacterium | reverse complement strand
ACCATCCGCTGCTGGTGGTGAAGGCGAACCGGCAGCGGATGGTCCTGCGCCGCAAACTGGTGGAGCTCCGGCGTCCAGTGCACGAAGTTTCCGTCCGTATCGCGCATCACCGTGTAGTCGTGGTCGCTCAGCAGACCCAGGCCGCTGTCATGCACCGGCTGGAAGCCGCCATCCGCACCCCATGTGAAGCTCCGGCAGCCGAGGAAGGTGAAGTGGTTGTCGGCCAGCCAATCGAGGAACGCGGCACCCTCCCGCGCGCTCTCGGCCACCGCCTCGGGCGCCGTCTGGCGCAGGGTCTCGGTGGTCTCGGCCAGGCGCGCAAGCATCGCCCGCCAGTCCCGCACCGCCAGCGCCACATCCGTGTACATCGCCTCGAAGGCGTCCTTCAGATCCGCCAGCCGCTGCGGCTCGCCGATCTGGTCGACCTGCACATGGATCACGCTCTCGCCAACCGCGCCCTCGCTACCCGGCTCCGCCAGCCCCAGGCGCCGTCCCGTCTCGTCCCGCCGCACGGTCATCAGCGGGTGGATGAGCGCATGGATGCCCAGGCCCTGCTCGGTCAGCAGCACCGTCGTGCTGTCCACCAGGAACGGCATGTCGTCGTTCACCACTTCCACGATGGTGTGGCGGGAGGACCAGCCATGCTCCGCCATGCGCGGATTGTAGACGCGCACCTTCGGTCGGCCCGGCTTGCGGTCCCGGCAGAACTTCCAGAGCGCCAGCGCCGCGCCGTAAAGCTCCTCGATATCGAGCTCGTCCACCTCCTCGCGCGCCGCGTTGGCGAGAATCACGTCGAGCCCCATGCTGAAGCTCATCGCCTCCGCCCGCTCCAGCCGCTCCCCGGCAAGGCGCCGCAGCTCTTCGAGCTTCTGTTCGAAGGTCTCGTTGGTGGCGATCAGCATGGGCAGGCTCCCCGTTGTAAACGACGCTTTGGCGTCGTGCGTCTCGTTGTCCCGAGCGCCCGGACCTTCCACAAGCCGGTACGCCCTTCCGCGCGCCGGCCACCATGCCACCCCCCGTCAAGGACTAAAAGACAACTTTCCGCGGCAGTCGCCCCCTTCGGCACCCCCACCGCCCCCGGCCTCACGAAACACGGCGGACCGCGTCACCCGCCGGCCGCCCAGCGCTCGAGCCGATCGGCCAGGCGGTTCACGGCCGCGTAGAGCAGCACGGTGAAGAGCGCGAGGACCACGAGGCTCGCGAACATGAGATCGATCTTCACCCGCCCGTTCGCCAGCAGCATCAGGTAGCCGAGCCCGCCCGACGCGCCGCCGACCCATTCGCCGATCACCGCCCCGATGGGCGCGTAGACCGCCGCAAGCCGCAAGCCGGAGGCGAAGGCCGGCAGCGCGGCAGGCAGGCGCAGCCGCCAGAGCACGGCGCCGTTCCCCGCCCCCATCACCTGAGCGAGGTCCAGCAGCCCCGGATCCGTCCGCCGCAGCCCGTCATAGAAGGCGGAGGTGACCGGGAAGAAGATGATCAGCACCGCCATGGCGATCTTCGAGGCCATCCCGAAGCCCAGCCACAGCGCCAGAATGGGGGCCAGCGCGAAATAGGGCACCGCCTGGCTCAGCAGCAGCCCCGGCAGGACCATCCGCGCCAGCCGCGGCGACATCGCAAGGCCCAGCGCCGTCAGCCCGCCAAGCGTCGCCCCCAGCGCCATGCCCAGCAGCACCTGCACGGCCGTGATCACCGCGTTCTCGGCGATGAGCGCGCGCGACGCCCAGAGCGCCTCCGCCACCTTCAGCGGCCCGGGCAGGATGAAAGGGGTCACGCCCGTCAGGCTCACCACGGCCTGCCAGATCACCAGCAGGCCCAGCGCCGCGGGCAACAGGCGCAGCACTGCCCTCACGGCGCCAGCCCCACGCCGCTCGGCGCCCGCAGCCGGGCGAGCAGCGCGGCCCCCGCCTCCAGCGTCTCGGTCGCGCCGGGGTCGCGAATGGGCGGCGCGCCGGGCAGCGTGGCCGGCGAGAGCCCGCCCTCGGTCAGCAGCCACACGGCCTGGCCAAGCCGCGCAGCCTCCGCCGGCTCATGGGTCACCATCAGCACCGTGCGCCCGGCCAGCAGCTCCCAGGCCAGCTCCTGCATCTCGGCGCGGGTGCGGGCATCCAGCGCGGAGAACGGCTCGTCGAGCAGCGCCACCGGCCGGTCTTCCATCAGCGTCCGCGCCAGCGCCACCCGCTGGCGCTGCCCGCCCGAAAGCGCGCCCGGCTTCGCGTCCGCCCGGCCCGAAAGGCCCACGCGGGCCACCAGCGCCTCGGCCCGCGCCCGGTCC
>JBCBHB010000621.1:0-2277 GCA_038526025.1 Pseudomonadota bacterium | reverse complement strand
GGAAATGGAACGGAATTCCGTTGGCGGGCGTGCTCGGGCTGGACGGGCCGTTGCGGATTGTCATACATCCGCGCCGCAACGCTCCTGCGAGACAGGGCGTTGCGGCTTAGCGACAGCGACTGCGGTGGCGGTGTGGCGTCGGCTGACGAGGACGACTGCTGGCGGGAGCGATGGGCCCCGCCGCCCCCTGACATTCGGAAGAACTGGAGGATGGACGTGATGCAGACCGGTACGGTTAACCCGACGGCCCGGCTCGAGGACATGGGGCTCGAGGGTCTCGGTCACGTCTATTACAACCTCACCGATGCGGGGTTGATGGAAGCGGCCGTCGCTCGCGGCGAGGGCAAGATCGGCCAGGGCGGCACCTTCCTGGTCGAGACCGGCAAGCACACCGGTCGCAGCCCGAAGGACAAGTTCGTGGTCCGCGAGCCCTCGGTCGAGGCGGATGTCTGGTGGGAGAACAACAAGCCCATGGCGCCCGAGCATTTCGAGGCGCTCTACCAGGACATGATCGCCCACATGAAAGGGCGCGACTACTTCGTGCAGGACCTCTACGCGGGCGCGGACCCGGCCTATCGGCTGAATGTGCGGCTGATCAACGAGCTTGCCTGGCACAATCTCTTCATCCGCCACCTGCTGCGCCGGCCCGAGCGTTCGGAGCTTGCCTCCTTCACGCCGGAGTTCACGGTGATCAACTGCCCGGGCTTCAAGGCCGACCCGGCGAAGCATGGCTGCCGCAGCGAGACGGTGATTGCCGTGAGCTTCGAGCGCCGCATGATCCTCGTGGGCGACACGTCCTATGCCGGTGAGAACAAGAAGGGCATCTTCTCGGTTCTCAACTTCATCCTGCCGGGCAAGGGCGTGATGCCGATGCACTGCTCCGCCAACCACGCAGTGGGCGACGAGAGCGACGCGGCAGTGTTCTTCGGCCTCTCGGGCACGGGCAAGACCACGCTTTCGGCGGATCCGGAGCGGGTGCTGCTGGGCGATGACGAGCACGGCTGGACCGATACCGGCATCTTCAACTTCGAGGGCGGCTGCTACGCGAAGACCATCAGCCTGAGCGCCGAGGCGGAGCCGGAGATCTTCGCGACGACCTCGAAATTCGCGACCGTGATCGAGAACATGGTCTATGACCCGGAGACGCGGGAACTGGATTTCGAGGACGACAGCCTGACGGCGAACATGCGCTGCGCCTACCCGCTCCACTACATCTCCAACGCCTCGCCCACGGGCCTTGCGGGTATTCCGAAGAACATCGTGATGCTGACCTGCGATGCCTTCGGCGTGATGCCGCCGATCGCGCGGCTGACGCCGGCGCAGGCGATGTACCACTTCCTGTCGGGCTTCACGGCGAAGGTGGCCGGTACGGAGAAGGGGCTGGATACGGCGGAGCCGACCTTTTCGACCTGCTTCGGCGCACCCTTCATGACACGGCGGCCCGAGGTCTATGGCGCGCTGCTGCGCGACAAGATCGCGACGCATGGCAGCACCTGCTGGTTGGTGAACACGGGCTGGACCGGTGGCGCCTACGGCACCGGCAGCCGCATGCCGATCAAGGCCACACGTGCGCTTCTGACCGCGGCGCTGGATGGCAGCCTGGCGGGCGTCGACTTCCGGACCGATCCGAATTTCGGCTTCGATGTGCCCGTCTCGGTGCCGGGCGTCGACGATGGCCTGCTCGACCCGCGGTCGACCTGGGGCGATCCCGCGGCCTACGACGCACAGGCGGCGAAGCTGGTGGGCATGTTCGCGGAGAACTTCGCGCAGTACGAAGCCCATGTGTCGGACGACGTGAAGGCCTGCGCGCTGAAGGCCGCCTGATCCCCTATCCAGAGCCTTTCGGCGGCCTCCCGGGGCTCCAAGGGCTCCAGAGGCGAAGCAAGCGGTGACCTGCCCCACAGGGCAGGTCACTTTCTTTGTGGTGCCCGGGGCGGCCCTGACGCGCTGCTGCGGGCTTGACAGGGCCGCGGGCGCGCGCGACGGGCGGGGTCATGGGACAGCGATACGCGATGGCGGCGGGGCATCCGCTGACGCTCGAGGCCGGCGTGGAGGTGCTGGCGGCCGGGGGCACGGCTGTGGACGCCGTGATTGCCGGGGCCTTCATGGCCATGGTGGCAGAACCGGTGCTGGCGGGCCTCCTCGGCGGCGGGTTCCTGATGCGCCGGACGCCTGAGGGCCAGGTCCGGTTTCTCGACATGTTCGTGGATACGCCAGGCCGCGCATGCGGGGCGGGCGAGGCCGATCTGAGGGCGGTGACGGCCGATTTCGGGGGCG
>JBCBHB010000620.1:0-2278 GCA_038526025.1 Pseudomonadota bacterium | reverse complement strand
CGCGATGCACCTCCTCTATGGGCGGCGTCCGCGGATCGCGCTCGTCGATCTCGGCCTGCCGGACGGTTCGGGCCTTGAGGTCATTCGAGCCGCCCAGACAGCCTCCTGGCGCTGCGAGAGCATCGTGATCAGCATCTTTGGCGATGATCGCCATGTGTTGAGCGCGATCGAGGCCGGCGCGATCGGGTATCTACAAAAGACGTCGGAGACCGATGATGTCGCGCGCGCCATCGAGGTGGCCTTGGCGGGCGGCAGCCCCATGAGCCCGCGGATTGCGCGCCGTGTTCTCGCCCGCCTGGCACGCGAACAGCCCTCGAAGACGGCGCAGGGCGGGGATGACCGGCTGACGCAGCGCGAGCGGGAGGTGCTGGAGCTGGTGGCCGAGGGGCTGCAGCGGCGCGAGATCGCCGGCGCGCTCGGCATCGCGCTCGGGACCGTGGGCAATCACATCCACAACATCTACCGCAAGCTGCAGGTCCGCTCGAACACCGAGGCTGTCTCGAAGGCCCAGCGCGGTGGCTTGCTGTGACCGAGCGGCGCTGGCCGGCCGCTTGGCGGTCGCGCCTCACGATGCGCTGGGTTGCTCTGAACCAAGTGCAGGCCCTGGCGCTGGCACAAATCGTTGGGCTGAGCACGCTGGCGACCGCGGCGCTCGTCGCGCTCGGCCTGGCCGTGGACGCCCCGCCTGCTGGCAGTATCAAGCTTACGGAGGCGGAGCTTTGCCCCGAGGATGGGCCCTGCAGTCGTGTCAGCCTGCCGGTACGGATCGCGGCGGAGCCTGGTGCCGATCATGCTCGCGCCCGCCTGCTGATCGAGATCCCCGCCGTTGCCTGGGAGGGGCCGCAGGCGCTCTATTTCCCCGACTACGCCGACGCCCTTGGCGTGGCGATCGGGGGGCGCACCATCGCCCGCCTGCAGGAGGGGCCGCCAGGGGTGATCAATCGCAACCGGCCGGCGCTTTTTACCCTGCCGGAAGACAGCCTCGGGAGCGGCCCTCTGGAGCTCCAGATCTCCGTTGCCGGGTATCCGCAGTTTGGCGCGCGGCTCGGGATCATCTGGATCGGCCCGCGGGCCTCTCTCGCAGCGGCCTATGAGGCGCGTTACTGGCTGACCGCGGGGCTTGCCCAGGCGATTTTCCTGGTTCTCTGCGGGCTGAGCGTGGCCTTCGTCTGGCTCGCCTGGGTCCGGCGGGGCACCATCCAGCTCGGTGTGGCCACAGCCTCCGTCTCGGCGGCGACCTTCTCGGCCTTCTTCGCCTTCGCCGAGCCCCCTCTGCCGGTGGGGCTATGGACACTCATCTGGGACGGTGCCATCCGACTCTATTCGGTCGCCGCGGCCATCTTCCTGCTGCGCCTCGTCGAGGTGCGCGCCACGCGCTTTGAGGTCGGCTATGCGGTTTTCATGGCGACCATGATCATCGCCCTCGCGGTGACGCCGCCCCATCTCTACGAGGCCACCTTCCACCTGACCCATACGCTCAGCATCGTCCCGGCCGTTATCTTCGTGGTGATCTTCTGGTCCAACCGCCACCGCCTGAGCGCGCTCAACACGCAGGCCTTGATGGTGCTCTTCGCGTTCATGATCGCGACGGGCGTGAGCCAGCTCTTCATCGATGAAGCGTCCGCCCTGGGCACTGTCATCACCCAGTTGATGCCGCTCCTGATGCTGGCGCTCGGCTCCTGGGTGATGATGGGCCAGCTCGTGGGCGCGGTCCGCCAATACGAGGCGCTGACCGAGACGCTGCATGCTCAGGTTGCCGCCAAATCGGCCGAGCTCGAGGCGACCTATGCTGAGCTTGCCAAGCGTCGCCGCGTCGAAGCCATCGCCGAGGAGCGTGAGCGGATCATGATGGATCTGCATGACGGGGTGGGCGGTCAGCTCGTCAACGCGCTCACCTACCTGCAGAGCGGGGGCGATGACCGCGCGCTGTTGCGCGCCACGCTCGACGCCTGCCTCGCGGATCTGAGCCTGACGGTCGACAGCCTGGAGGCAGAGGACAGCGTGACGACGCTGCTCGCGATGCTGCGCGTCCGCCTCGCGCCCGTCTTCGATGCGAAGAAGGTAGAGTTGGACTGGACGGTCGAGGCCGAGCCCGTGGTCCCCGAGGCAGGGGCCTCGGCCGGGCTGCATGTGCTGCGCATCGTTCAAGAAGCGCTGACCAACGCCATCAAGCATGCAGGCGCGCGCCGCGTGAGCGTGCAGGTCTCTGCCAATGCGATCGAGATCGTCGATGACGGGCGCGGGCCGATCCCCCCCTCTCGCGGTGGGCCGATCAGCC
>JBCBHB010000619.1:0-2279 GCA_038526025.1 Pseudomonadota bacterium | reverse complement strand
CGGACACTTCCACGACACGAACGGCCGGGCGCTGGAGAGCGTGGGCGCGGCCTTCGCGCGCGGGCTCAGGGTGTTCGACGCTGCTGCTGCAGGGCTTGGCGGCTGCCCCTTCGCACCCGGTGCTGCGGGCAATCTCGGCACCGGCAAGCTCGTGGACTGGTGCGAGACACGCGGCATCGAAACCGGGCTCGACAGGGCGGCGTTGGAACACGCAGAGCGGATGGCCGCAGAAATGAGGCCCGCTTGAGAGAGGAGAGAGGCGATGAGCGGAACGATCCGGATTGAGACAGACCCCCGCGGTGTCGCCACCATCACCCTCGACCGCCCGGAACGCCACAACGCGCTCGACGCAGCGACGATCGCCGCCCTCCACGAGGCTGCCAAGACGCTCGGTCCCGATCCGTCCGTGCGCGCCGTCGTGCTCACCGGCGCGGGCGAGAGCTTCTCCGCAGGCGCCGATCTCGGCTGGATGCGCGCCCAGGCCGAGGCCACGCGGGAGGGCCGCATCGCAGAGGCGCGCAAGCTCGCGGACATGCTCGGCGCTCTCGACGCCCTGCCCAAACCCCTGATCGCGCGGGTGAACGGGCAGGCATATGGCGGCGGTCTCGGCCTAATGGCAATCTCTGATATCGCGATCATCGAGCGGCCGGGGCGCTTTAGTTTCAGCGAGGTAAGGCTCGGCCTTACACCTGCCACGATTGGTCCGTACGTCATTAAGCGAATGTCGGGGGCGCGGGGGCGCGAGGTGTTCTTTTCGGGGCGTGTGTTCGATGCTGACGAGGCGGTGCGGCTGGGTCTGGGGGCCCGCGCCGTAGAGCCTGGGACGCTGGACGCCGCCATCGAGACCGAGATTACACCGTTCCTCGCGGCTGCTCCCGGCGCCGTTGCCGCATCCAAGGCTCTCCTGAAGCGCATTGCGCCGGGGCCGGATGCCGCGACTGTCGACGCCACCATCGAGGCGCTTGCGGACCGTTGGGAGACCGATGAAGCCGCGGAAGGCATCGCCGCCTTCTTCGAAAAGCGCCGTCCCAAATGGAGGGGAGCATGAGCCTTTACGGCACACTCGCCGTGCTCACCGTCGCCGCCGCCCTGGGCGGTACGGCCGTGAGCTCAGGGGCGGACGATCTCTGGAACCGCGCCGAGGCCGCCTATGCCGAGGGGGACTGCAGCACCGCAAGCCCGCTCTACCGCTCGCTGCTGAAGGGCGAGCCACGACCTGCCCGCCGCATCGCCGCGACGCATGCGCTGTCGCTGTGCGTGGCAACGCCCGAGGACCCGTGGGAAGCGCGGGAACTGATGGCCGAGCTGCTGCCCATCGTGCTGCAGCATTTCGGCCCGCAATCCTCGGGTCTCGCCCGCCACCACGCGATCTGGGCGGAGACGGAGGTGCGTGCCGCTGCTCTCGACGTCGCGTGGCGCCGCTCCGAAGCCGCCATCAAGGCCGCCCGCTCTGCCGGCGCCGTCGATCCGTTCGACCATGCCGCGGAGCTCTACCGTCTCGCCGCCATTCAACTCGCCCGCGGGAAGGGCGATCTCTTCATCGCCTTCTTCGAGACGGAGCGCGCACGGCTGACGGAGGCCGACTGGGCCACCGATGGCGATGGCGAGCTCTTCGACGAGGTCACCGAAGGCGTACCCGCACCGGGCGATGAGGAAGCGCTGGCCGACTGGGTACGCCGGGGGCTCGAGGAGTTCGATCCCCGCCCGCTCTACCTGACGCTCGTCGACCTGCCGGCCTGAGGGCCAAGAGACCGGACACCGGCAATATCAGCGCGAGGCGCCCCGGGCCTGACCCGGGACGCATAGAGAGAAGCGGCGCCAAAACGCATCAGCCTCGCTCGTCGCTCAGCGGGTAGCCCTCGAAACCCTGCACAAACCAGAGCTCGTAGGTATCCGAGCGGTCGGCATGCGTGCTGAAGCTGCCCTCGTCGATGAGCCGCGCCTCCTCGAACGCCGCCGGAATGCTGCCCGCCCCCTTCAGCACCGCCAGCAGCATCGGCCGCTGATCGCCGGGCAGGAGCGTGGCGACCAGCTCGTGATGGTTCTCCGCAATGATCTCCGGGTTCCAGACGGCAATGGTGTCCCAGGTCAGCCCGCCGAGGAACATGCACTCCGAGAGCCGGCGACGGTCGGTCGAGAGCAGCACCTCCGCGCCCTCCTCCGCCATCGCGGCAAGCGCCGGGCCGCAAAACGGCTCGGCCAGCCGCATCTTCTTGAAGGGATCGGGCGTTCGCGGCAGCGTCTCCGCGCGCTCGGCATAAAGCGCGGCGGCGGCATAG
>JBCBHB010000618.1:0-2288 GCA_038526025.1 Pseudomonadota bacterium | reverse complement strand
TCGGCGGTACCCCCTCGAACCTCGCCCTCGGCGCGATGACACGGCCCGGCCTCGAGGGCGATGCGGACCGCTTCGTCCATGCTCCGGCCACGGCACTTCGCGAGTTTCACCAGGAGGGGCAGGTTGGCGCCATAGATCACCTCGATCCCGGGCCGTGTCATCGCGCCGAGGGCGAGGTTCGAGGGGGTACCGCCGAACATATCCGTCACCAGCACCACGCCGGCGCCCTCATCCGCATCGGCGACGGCTGCGTCAATCTCTCCCTGGCGGGCGTGAAGGTCATCCGCCGGTTGGATTGCGATGGCGCTCGCGTTCTCGAGCTTCCCGACCACATGCTCCAGGGCCTCCATCAGCGCGGAGGCGAGCGTGCCATGGGCGACGATCACGATGCCGAGGCGGCCCGTCGGCGCGCTCTCGGCCGTCTGGGCCGCCGTGCCTGGTTGCAGTGTCTCCTGCGTCATCGTCCCCCACTTCCTTCCCTGCCGCTACTGGGCTGGGTGCCCTGCCGGTCGAGCTCCCTGTGCCGCAACCCTGCTGGCCAGCCCGCCTCCCCAAGGCGGCGCGCCAGCTTCTCGGCAACGGTAACCGACCGGTGGCGCCCGCCTGTACATCCGAGTGCTACCGAGAAATAGACCTTTCCCTCGTCTGCATAGGCCGGCAACAGCATTTCGAGCAGGTCCGCGACGCGTTCGAAGAAGGGTTCGAAGCGTGGATCGTCGGCGACATAGGCCTGCACGGCGGTATCGCGGCCGTCGAGATGGCGAAGCGCGTCGTTCCAGTAGGGGTTTCTGAGGAAGCGGCAGTCGAGCACGACATCGGCACCACCCGGTACGCCACGCTTGTAGCTGAAGCTGGAGATGGTGACGGCCGGGCCGCGGGCCGCGGTGCCCATGCGGCCGCCGAGGCTGGGGGCGCTCGCGCCGAAGCGGGCGGCGATCTCGGCCTTCAGTTCGTGCGGGGTGAGGCTGGCTGTCTCGATCAGCATGTCCGCCTCGGCCCGGATCTCAGCGAGAAGGTCGCGCTCGCGGGCGATTCCCGTCTCGACATCCTCGGCCGGGGCCAGGGGGTGGCGGCGGCGGGTTTCGGAGAAGCGGCGGGCGAGGACGGCATCTGAGCAGTCGAGATAGAGCAGAATGGCGTCGCCCAGGCCCGGCGCGGCCCTGAGGCGGGCGAGCACCTCGCGGAGGCCGGCGGCGGAGAACCCGCGCGTCCGTGTCTCGAGCCCAAGCGCCAGCGGGCGGCGGCCGGCGCTTGCGGGCGCTCCTTCGTCGAGCAGGGCGTGGATCAGGCGCAGGGGGAAGTTGTTGATTGCCTCGAAGCCCAGATCCTCGAGCGCATTGATGGCCGTGGTGCGACCCGCGCCGGAGAGGCCGGTGACGAGGACGACCGCGGGCGCACCGCTTTCGACACCCGGGCCCGCTTCAGCCATGGCGATAGTCGCGTGCAGCGGGGGCAATGGCCAGGTCCGCCTCGGGCAGCGCGCCGGTGCGCAGCATGGCGAGGAGGGCGGCCGCGTGCATGGGCGGCCGGCCGGCAAGGCAGGGCAGCTCGGTTCGGGCTATCCTTATCTGGGCTGCCCCTGCCATCCGTTCCGCCGCGGCGCGCCCAAGATCCACGGCGAGCCAGAGCGGGGCCTCGGCGCGATGGGGGTGACGCAGGACCCCCGCGCCGCGGATCTCCACGAGGCCGGCAAGCGCCGGTGCGGGGCGCATGCAGAGCTGGCCCTCATGGCCCTCGACGATGACACGGTCATCCGCCACCAGCTCCGCCCCAAGGGCGACGAGTTCGAGGGCGAGGCGCGTTTTGCCGGCGCCTGAGGGGCCGAGGATTAGGAGGCCCCGTTCCCCAAGTGCCACCGCGCTCGCATGCAGCGGGTCGGGTACCGCGGGGCCGGTAGCGGCGGTGCTCATCCCGGCAGTTCTACGGTGAAGCGGGCACCATCGGGCGGCACATCAGCGTCCAGGCCCTCGGCGCGGACGTTCTCTGCCCAGATCCGTCCTGAATGAGCCTCCACGATCTGACGGCAGATGGAGAGACCGAGGCCTGAGTGGTTGCCGAAGCTCTGCTCGGGCCGTTCGGAGTAGAAGCGCTCGAAGATCGTGCTGAGGTTGTCCTCCGGAATGCCGGGGCCCCCGTCGGTCACCGTCACGCGCACGCCGCCCTCGAGCTTCTCGCCAAGCACGCGCAGGGTGCTGCCTTCCGGCGAGAAGGAGAGCGCGTTGTCGAGGAGGTTGGCGAAGACCTGCGCGAGCCGCCCCTCCAGCCCGCGCGCCATCAACCCGTCGGGC
>JBCBHB010000617.1:0-2290 GCA_038526025.1 Pseudomonadota bacterium | reverse complement strand
CACATGCCAACGCCCTTCCCCGGCTCATGGGCGAGCTCTGAGGCCATCGGCTGGGCGCGGCTGGCGGGCGGGCCGCTGAGCGGGCAAGGCCCGCGAAGCCGGGGCGACCAGTCAGCCCGCCCACGGGTTCTTCCCTCAGGCCGCCCGAGCAGAGCGGCACCCTATGCAGCCACCGCCCATTCCGCCATCGGCCGCCCCTCGAAGGTGGCCCGACGCATCTCGCGGCGATAGCCGTGATAGTCGTTGATGGCGTAATGCTGGGTGGCATAGTTGTCCCACACCGCCAGCGTCCCCGCCCGCCAGCGCAGCCTGCAGCCGAACTCCGGCAGCGCACAGTGCCGCCAGATCTGGTCCAGCACCGGCCGGCTCTCTTCCTCGCTCATGCCGTACAACCGCATCACGTAGGTCGGGTTGAGGTAGAGCCCCCGCCGATGCGTCACCGGATGGGTGAGCACCGCCGGATGGAACCGCTCGCGATCCGCCTCCGGATCGCCCCGGCGCGTCGAGCCCTTCATGGCCTGCTCCTCCACCGGCGGCGCCCATTTGACGCCATAGGGCTTGCCCACATGCACCGCGTCGCGCCCGTCGAGCAGCAGCTTCAGCGGCTCGGGCAGCGCCTCCCAGGCCGCCTGCATGCTGGCCCACATCGTGTCCCCGCCCCAGGGCGGCACCTCCACGGCATAGAGCACCGAGCCACCGGGTGGACGCTCCAGAAAGCTCAGATCCGAATGCCAACCCCCGCCGAACACACCCGTCCGCTCATCCGCCTCCTTCACGATCCGCGTCATCTCCGGGTGCTCGACAGGCCCCGGCGCATAGGGGTTCACCGCCGGGGCCCCGAAGATCTCGGTGATCCGCCGATGCTGCTCGGGCCCGATATCCTGCTCCCGCACCACGATCAGCAGATGGCGCGCCAGCGCATCCCGCAACGCCCCGGCCAAATCCTCGGAGATGGGTCCCGAGAGGTCCACGCCCTCAAGCTCCGCGCCGATCGCGCCCGTGATCCTGACTTCCCGCATGGCCCGTGCCTCCCGCTGCTCCCGGAAGGCTCCGGCGGCCGCGCAGACCTGTCAAGCACGGGTCACTCGATCGCGTAGACCACCTGGCTGCCCCGGCCTTCCTCGCGCGTCACCCGCAACCGCTCGCCGTCCCAGTCGATCAGCTGACAGTCCGGATAGAGCTGCCGGCTGCCGAGCCGCGCCGTCCGGCACATCCGGTCCCCGTCCCAGCGCCAGCGCCCCTCCAGAACGGCGCCGTCGTAAAACCCGCCAAGCCGGCCGTCATTGTAGAAGACCAGATGGTCCTCCCCGGCCGTGAGCCGCCGCCCAGCCACGAGATCGTAGAACCGCCCCGGATCGGTCACCGGCCGCCAGGGATCGGGGCTCAGCGCCACCGGCACCACCGGCGCCTCGCAGGCCGCCAGTAAAACGGTCGCCGCAACCGCAAGACTGCGCACACTGCGGCCGAAGAGGCCCATCGCCGAACGGGTGGGCGGGCGGGGGAGGCGGTGGGCCTCTGCGGCCGTCGCCATCACGCCCGGCCTTCGTATTTCTCGAGAAAGGCCTCCGCCTCGAGCGCCCGAAAGTCTTCGAGGGCAGCACGCAGCGCCGCATGGCTCCAGTCCCACCAGGCCAGCACCATCAACCGCTCCGCGATCGGCGCAGAGTGTCGCTCGCGAATGGGCCGCGCGGGGTTCCCGGCAACGATCGTGTAGGGCGCCACGTCCTTCGTCACCACTGAGCCGGCGCCGACCACAGCGCCATGGCCCACCGTGACATCCGGCTTGATCATCGAGCCATGGCCGAGCCAGGTATCATGGCCGATCACCGTGCGCCGCGCCCGCCGCCTCTCGAAGAACGCGGTATCGTCCTCCGCGTCGTCCCAGTAAGCCGCCGAGCGATAAAGCATATGATGCTGCGAGGCCCGGCTCATCGGATGGTCCGTCGCCCCGATCCGCACATAGCTCGCGATGTTCACGAACTTGCCGACGGTCGCGTTGGCGATGTCGCAATGCCCGGCGGTGTAGGAGTAGTCGCCGAAATCCACGTTCAGGAGCTCGGTCCCCGCCTGCAGTTCCACATAGCGGCCCAGTGTCGAGTTCACGACCTTGCAGCCCGGCTCGATCAGCGGCGTCTCGGATAGCTTCTTCACGTCACTCCCCGGTGATCAGGCGGCGTCTCAGCCAGCTCGAGAGCTGGTCCATCAGTACCACGACGATCACGGTGAGGAGGATGATGTAAAGCGTGTTCTCCCAATCGCGGGAGGTGCGCAGCGTCTCCACGAGCACGAG
>JBCBHB010000616.1:0-2300 GCA_038526025.1 Pseudomonadota bacterium | reverse complement strand
CACCGCCTTCACCAGCACCTCCGACCGGCTGTAGCCATCGAGCAGCGGAGAGACGAAATAGACCCAGAGCGCCTCGAGGGGCGGATGCCCGAGAACCGCGAGGAGGAGACCACCCGTCACGAGCGTGAGCGCGATGGCGGCGACGGGCGCCAGCAGGAGCGCTCCCGTGGAAGGCTCTGCCCGGGGTTCGAGCACCAGCCTCACGCCGTCTCCTCCTCGTCGAGCACCAGCGTGGTCTTCGGCTTCTTGCCCGCCATCAGGAGGCCAAGGGTGGCCGCATCAAGCCGGTCCACCGGGCGGGGCGATGTGAGCTTGCCGCGATAGATCACGCCGATCTTGTCGCACAGCTCGAAGAGCTCATCGAGGTCCTGGCTGATCACCAGCACGCCCGCCCCACCGGCTGCGAGATCGAGGATCGACTGGCGGATCGTCCGTGCCGCAGCGGCATCCACGCCCCAGGTGGGCTGGTTCACCACGAGGAGGCGCGGGCGCCGCTCGATCTCCCGGCCGACCACGAACTTCTGCAGGTTGCCGCCGGAGAGGGAGCCCGCGATCGGCGCTTCGGAGCTGGCGCGCACATCGAAGGCTTCGCGAATGCGTGCTACACGGCCCTGCGCGGCACTGCGGTTCACGAACCCGCCCTCGCCGAACTCCTTCTCGCCGTGCTGGGTGAGGATCACGTTTTCCCAGAGGCTCATGCTGGGCACAGCACCGTGGCCGAGACGGTCCTCCACAACGAAACCGCAGCCAGCGCCCCGCCGCTGCACCGGCCCCTTATGGGCAAGGCGGCGACCGTTGAGCTCGATCGTGCCCTTGTAGTCGCAGAGCCGCTCCCCGGTGAGCACGGCCATCAGCTCGTCCTGCCCCTCGCCCGCAATACCAGCGATGCCGACGACCTCGTAGTCCCGCACCGTGATGTTGATGTTCTGGAGCGCGCGGCCGCCGCGGCTCGCATCACCGCCCTCCTCGCCGCCCGGTGCGGGCATGTTGAGGCCGAGTACCTGGAGGCGGACCTTGGTGCTCACGGCCGGGGTCTCCGGCTTCTCAACGCTGCCAACGCGTTCGCCCACCATCATGGCCGCGATCTCGGCGGGCTCGGCGATGCGCGGGTCGGGCCGGCCGACCACGCGGCCCCGCCGCAGCACCGTACCCGCCTCACAGAGATCGGCGACCTCCTGCAGCTTGTGGCTGATGTAGAGCACCGCGACCCCGCCATCGGACAGGCGCCGGAGCGCGCCGAAGAGCGTGTCGGCTTCCTGCGGTGTGAGGACCGATGTCGGCTCGTCCATGATCAGGAGCCGAGGCTTCTGGAGGAGCGCGCGCACGATCTCCACCCGCTGCTTCGCGCCGGCGGAGAGTGTGTGGACGCGGCGATGCGGATCGAGGGGCAGGCCGTAAGTCTCGGCCACCGCCTCGATGCGCCCGGGCAGGCCGCCAAGCCGCTCTCCCGGCAGCGCCAGCGCCACGTTCTCCGCAACGGTCAAGGCATCGAAGACCGAGAAATGCTGGAAGACCATACCGATGCCGAGCCGCCGGGCGGCGGCGGGGTTGGGAATGCGCACGGGCTTGCCCTGCCAGCTCAGCATCCCCGCATCGGGCGCGAGCAGACCGTAGAGGACCTTCACAAGGGTCGACTTGCCCGCGCCGTTCTCGCCCACCAGCGCATGGCGTTCGCCGGCGCGGATGGTGAGGGATACATCATCGAGGGCTGTGAAATCCCCGAAACGCTTGGTGAGCCCCTGCGCCGACATGAGCACGGGCGGCAGGCCCGAGGGATCTGCAGCGCCCGCTGGCGCCATCAGCGTGCTGTCCTCAGCGGGTCGACATAGAGCAGCGCCATGTCCCAGGGGAAGAAGATCCAGGTGTCCTGGCTCACCTCGGTGATGAAGGTATCGACCATCGGCACACCCTTGGGCTTGGCGTAGACCGTCGCGAAATGCGCCTTGGGGTAGAGGGAGCGGACGAGCTCCAGGGTGCGGCCGCTGTCCACGAGATCGTCGATCACGAGCACCCCCTCTCCCTCGCCCACCACCTGCGGATCGGGCTGCTTCAGCACATGGGCGTCGGACTGGGTCTGATGGTCGTAGGACTTCACGCTGATGGTATCGACGGTACGGACATCAAGCTCGCGGGCCACGATGCAGGCGGGCACCATGCCGCCGCGGGTGATGGCGACAACCGCCTTCCAGGCACCGTCCTCCAGCGGCCCGCGCTTATCGAGGCGCCAGGCAAGGGCGCGGCTGTCGCGATGCATCTGCTCCCAGGAGACGTGGAAGCCCTTTTCGAACGGGAGCTGATCC
>JBCBHB010000615.1:0-2301 GCA_038526025.1 Pseudomonadota bacterium | reverse complement strand
TGGATGAATGCGGCGCGCCGGAGTTCTACAGCGGCGGTGCGAAGCTCGCGCTGCTGGACGGGGACGAGGCGAAGATTGCGCCCGACGCGCTCGAGGCCGCGCTGGCCCCGCAGGCGAGCTTCGCACCGCCGCTGTAGAACTCCGGCGCGCCGCATTCATCCACCTCGATATGCGCGATGCGATGGCAGAGAACGCTGCCCCAGGGCGGTGTGAGCGTCGCCAGCGCCAGCGCGTTCGCCGCGGTGCCCGTGGCCACGAGAAACACGCGCGCTTCCGGGGCGGCGAAGATGTCCCGCACCATCGCCTCCACGCGCGCCGTTCCGTCATCGGCGCCATAGGGCATTGTGTAGCCCTCATTGGCCGCAACCAGGGCCGCCATAACCTCGGGCGCCGCCCCGGACGCGTTGTCGGACGTGAAGATCATGCTTTGCGCCTTTCAGCAGGGTCGTGGGCGTTGCTCACCGGTCGATGACGCCGTCGATGATATGGTCCTCGAGATCCTCCTCGGCGACCTCCCATTCCGGCACGGTGTCCTTCATGGCGTGCCCCGCCTCGGCCACGCTTTCGCGACGGCCGGTGAGGAGCGGGTGCCAGGGCGGCAGGGGCTGGGCGTAGTGGCGGAGACGATAGGCGCAGGTGCCGGGCAGCCAGGTCGCATGCTCCGCCATGCTGCCCGGGCTCAGTACCACACAGCCGGGCACGAGCGTCTGGCGCAGCGGGTAGTTCCCGCATTGGCAGGTCGCGGGATCGTACAGACGGCAGGCGACGTCGGTGTAATGCACCTCATCCGTCTCCTCGTCCTCCAGCTTCAACAGGCAGCACTTCCCGCACCCGTCGCAGAGCGCCTCCCACTCCGCCCCATTCAGCGCATCCAGCGGCAGTTCCCAAAAGCGCTGCCTGAGCACGTCTGTGGGTTTCTTCGACATCGGATGCACTCCGCCCATCACGGTGGGCCCGGGGGGAAATCGGGGCCGGGGATGCGGCGGGGCCAGACGCGGAGGCAGGCCTGGCCGATTTTCGTCTCGGGCGCGAAGCGGGCGACCACCACGGCCATGACCAGGCCGGAGGCGGTCAGCACCGTCAGCACCGCGTCCGCTCGGAGGCCGAGGGCGATCAGCACCGCCACCACCACGGCCGAGAGCACGATGAAGCTCGCATCGATCACGTTCGAGGCGGCAATGTACTGCGCCCGCGCCTCGGGCTCGGCCGTCTGCTGCAGGATCGCGTTCAGCGGCGTCACATAGGCGCCTGCGCAGGCCGAGATCAGCACGAAGTCCACCAGGATCCGCCAGCCCTCGAAGGTCGAGAAGAACTCACCGCGCGAGAGCAGTTCCGGCGGCGGCACGCTCGGCGTCGCGAGCCAGAGCTCGATCGCCATGATCCCCATGCCGAGCGCGCCGTAGGGCGGCAGGGAAATCAGCTCCCGCCCCCGGATCAGCCGCTCCGACAGCAGCGCGCCGATGGCGACGCCCACGGAGAACCCGGCCAGGAGCACCGTGAGCACGCCCTCATCGGCACCCAGCACTTCCTTCGCATAGGCCGGCAGGAGCGACAGGAACGTGGCGCCCAGGAACCAGAACCACGAGATGAAGAACAGCGTCCGGAAGGCAGGCTCGTTGTGCGAGATCCGCGCGATGAGCTGCCAGATCGCCCGGGGAAAGAGCCAGTCCACCGGCTTCTTCTCGCCCTCCGCCGGCGGGGCAGGGGGCGCGTTAAGCGCCGCGATGAACCCGGCTACCGCGATCAGCACCACGATCACCGAGACAAGCGTCACGCCGTAATCCGTCAGGATCAGCTCGTTGCCGAGGATCGTCCCGAAGATGATGGCCAGGAACGTCGAGCCCTGGACAAGTCCGTTGCCCCCGATCAGCTCCTTCGGCGACAGGTATTGCGGCAGCACCGAGTACTTGATGGGCGCGAAAACGGCCGACTGGGCGCCCATCAGGAACAGCACGAAATAGAGGAAGTAGATGTTCTGGGTGTGGTAGCCGATCACGGCCAGCACCATCACCACGATCTCCCAGCCCTTCACGAAGCGCATCATCACCGCCTTGTCCATGCGGTCCGCGATCTGCCCAGCGGTGGGGGTGACGATGGCGAAGGGCAGGATGAAGAGGGCGGAGGCGATGACGCCGAGGAGCGAGATGGGCGTCTCCATCTCGGCGGCGAGCCGATAGGTGACCAGCGCCACGAAGGCCTTCTGGTAGACCTGATCGTTGAAGGCGCCGAGGAACTGCACGAGGAAGATGGGCAGGAATCGCCGCGTGCCGAGCAGGGCGAACTGGTTCGGTGTGTCGCTCA
>JBCBHB010000614.1:0-2304 GCA_038526025.1 Pseudomonadota bacterium | reverse complement strand
CGAAAAGCGTGCGGCCGAGATAGTCGGCCAGCCCCACCATCAGCGCACCGGTCGCGGCCGAGAGCGCGAGGTTGAGGCCGACGCCGGCGCGCGCGAGGCGGCGGGCGATGTGGGGCGCGACGAGGCCGACAAAGCCCAACGGCCCGACGGCGGCGACCGCGAAGGCGGCGAGTGCGACCGAGAGCGTGATGAGGCCGATGCGGGCGGGGCGTACGGCGACGCCCATCCCCATCGCCATCTCCGGCCCGAAGCGCAGGGCGCCCATGGGGCGGCTGGCCCAAACCAGCGCGGGGACCAGCAGAAGGAGGCACAGCGCCAGCGAGCGCACCTCGCCCCAGCCCGCCGCATGGACCGAGCCCGCGAGCCAGCCGAGTGCCGCCAGCGCCCGGTCGATATCGCCGTAGGTCAGGAGCGCCGAAGTCCCCGCAGAGATGAACGCCGCGACCCCGATCCCCGTCAGGATGAAGCGCATCGTGGCCCCTCCGCTGCGCTGCATGGCGATCCACTGGATCAGGGCCGCGACCGCCAGCGCGCCGCCGAAGGCCAGGACAGGCCGCCAGCCGATATCGACGGCGGGAAAGGCGATCATCACAGCGACCACGGCAAAGCCCGCGCCCTGGCTGACGCCCACGAGGCTGGGATCAGCGAGCGGATTGCGCGTCACGGTCTGTAGCACCGCACCCGACAGCGCAAAGAGCGCGCCCGTGATCATTGCCGCGAGCGCGCGGGGGAAGCGAAAGTCCCACACGACGGTCTCGGCGGTATCCGACGGGGCCTCGTCGAAGAGCGTCGTGAGCACGCCCGCGATGTCGAGCGGGAAGCTGCCCGACATCAGGCTCGCCGCCAGCACGGCGAGGTTCGCGGCGGCGAGCAGACCGAGCACGGCGAGCGCCCGGGCGGGCAGACGGTAGGTGACTGGCCCGTCGAGGCGCTCCAGAACCGCCCCGCTCATAGCCGCGCCCGGATCAGCCAGACGAAGAACGGTGCACCCAGAAGTGCCGTGACGATGCCCGTCGACACCTCGACCGGGGCCAGCACCATCCGTGCCGCGATGTCGGCGACCAGCAGGAACGTCGCACCGAAAAGCGCCGAGAACGGCACGATCAGACGGTAGTCATGGCCGACGATCAGCCGCACCGCGTGGGGTACGACAAGGCCCACGAACCCCATCGGGCCCGCGATCGCCACGGCGCTCGCCGTCAGGGCGACGACCGCGAACAGCACCATGGCCTTGAGCCGCCCGACCTCGACGCCCAGGCCCGTCGCGGCCTCCTCGCCCATCGCCAGGACAGTGACCTGCCGCGCGCAGGCGAGCGCGACCAGCAACCCCGCGGCGAGCCATGGCAGCGTCCAGGCCATCACCTCCGTCGACCGGCCAGCGAGCGTGCCGGTAAGCCAGACGCGCAGGCTTTCGAAGCTGTCCTCGTCGAGCAGGTTCGCGACCGCGATCAGCGCCGCGAGGAAGGCCGTCACCGCAGCGCCCGACAGGACAAGCGTGAGCGGCGTCATCCCCCCGGGCGCCGCAGCGGCGATGGACCAGACGAGCCCCGCCGCCCCAAGCGCGCCAGCTGCGGCGATCAGCGGGAGCCATTCCGGTGCGGCGAGGTCGAACACGCCGATGGCCATCACGACGGCAAAGGACGCGCCCGCCAAAAGGCCGAGCAGCCCCGGATCGGCGAGCGGATTGCGCGTGACGCCCTGCATCAGTGCGCCCGCCACCGACAGGGACGCGCCAACAACGACCGCGAAGACCGCGCGTGGCAGGCGCAGGTCACGGATCACGACATGGTCGAACAATGTCGGGTCGGGCGCGATCAGCGCCGTCAGCACCGTGCCCAGAGGGATCGTCTTGGCACCCACTGCCACGTGCCAGCCGAACGCCAGCACCAGAGCGCCGAGCGCCAGGATCAGGCCGCCTCCGGCGAGGCCGATCCGCGTCTGGGAGGTTGCGACGGTCATTGTGCGGCGGACGCCAGACCGCCCGCGCCCGCAATTCTGGGAACACAGACCGGACGCCCGCTTTCGGGGTCTGTCAGGACTGTTGCGTCCAAGCCGAACACGGCGCTCAGATTGGCCGAGGTAAAGACCTCTTCCACAGGCCCTTGTGCGGCGATGGCCCCGCCCTGCATCATCACCAGACGGTCGGCGAAGGCGGCCGCGACGTTCAACTCGTGCAGCACGACGACCAAGGTGCGGCCCTTTTCCCGCGCGGCGCGGCACAGGAGCGTCATCACGTCTACCTGCACCTTGAGGTCGAGGAACGTTGTCGGCTCATCGAGGAGGAGAACCTCCGTCTCCTGTGCG
>JBCBHB010000613.1:0-2304 GCA_038526025.1 Pseudomonadota bacterium | reverse complement strand
CGAGCCCGCTGTACTCCTGCTCGACGAGCCGCTCGGGGCGCTCGATCTCGCGCTGCGCCGTGCGATGCAGCGGGAACTGAAGGCCATCCAGCGCCGCCTCGGCACCACCTTCGTGCATGTGACCCACGACCAGGAGGAGGCGATGGCCATCGCGGACATGGTTGTGGTGATGAACGCTGGCCGGATCGCGGATGCGGGCCCGCCCGAGCGTGTCTATCTTCGCCCTGCGAGCCGTTTCGCTGCCAGCTTCATGGGCGAGATCAATCTTCTCCCGGCGCGCCCGCTGCCGGAGCGCGCGGGGCAGCGGATGCTCGAGACGCCGCTGGGCCCGGTACCTGCGCCAGTGGATGCAGGGACGCTGCCGCCACGCGGTCTCATCGGGATCCGCCCCGAGCATCTGAGTTTGGTGGGGCAGGACGAGGCGCCGGGCACCCCCGGCCCGGTCACCCTGCCGGCAATCGTGCGCGAGAGCGCGTTCTTCGGCACGCACCACCGCGCGGTCGTCGATCCACAGCCTGCGGGGCCGCCGCTTGTGGCGCACCTGCCCCAACGCGCCGATCCGCGGCCGGGAGAGCGCCTGCTCCTTGCATTCGACCCGGCCGATGCGGTGATCTTGCCCGAGGAGGAGATGCCATGACCCAGCCAGCGCGCGCCCGGCCCGAGGACTGGTGGCGTGTCACGCGCATGGCAGACGACATCTGCCTGATCGACGAGCCCCATATCGAACCCTTCTATCGTTGCAATTGCTGGCATATCCGCGGGCGGGACCGTGACCTGCTGGTCGACAGCGGCATGGGCGTCGTCAGCCTTCGCCGATGGGTGCCGCTGGTGAGCGAGAAGCCGCTTCTCGCCGTCGCGAGCCACACGCATTTCGATCACATCGGCTGCCATCACGAGTTCGAGCAGCGCGCGGTGCACCGGGCCGAGGCGGCGTTGTTGGCGGCACCAAGCCGCAAGGCCACGCTCGCAGACCCCTATGTGACGGACGAGATCTTCACCACGCTACCGCCCGAGCCCTATGAGAGCTCGACCTATGCGGTGCCCCCCGCGCCGCCCACGCAGGTGCTGGAGGATGGCGACATCCTCGACACCGGCGACCGTCAGCTTGAGGTCGTCCACACGCCCGGCCACTCCCCCGGCGGCATCGCCCTCTGGGAGGCGGCGACGGCAACACTCTTCTCCGGCGACATCGTCTATGACGGTCCGCTGATCGAGGACACCTACCACGCGGACCCGGACGCCTACATCGCGTCGATGGAGCGTCTCCTCAGGCTGCCGGTCCGCACCGTTCATGGCGGGCATTTCCCGAGTTATGACGGCGCGCGCCACACGGCCCTTATCCGCGCTTGGCTCGCGGAGAAGGGTGCCGGTTAGGCCTTCCCCGCTTGCGACGGCAAAGCCACCCGCGTATAGCCGCCACCATGCCTGAAGGAGCGCGCAAGGGGTGACAGGCCTGCGTGCTCCGGTGATGCGGGCTTGGGGCAGGGTGGTAGGCAGCATGCAGCAAGAGCCGCTTGGTCGAGACTTGCTGGCCCGACATCTGCCCGACAGGCTGCTGCCAATCTACAAGCTCTGCGCCCTCGTGGCTCTGCCGCTCGCGGTCGCGCTGGCGGGCCTTCGTTTGGGGCTCGTCATCGTCGATCTGGCACCGCGATACGCCATCGTCGACTTTCGGTACTTCTACGTCGCCGGCGTGGCGGTGCGGGATGGCCTGTCGGTCTATGGCGACGCCTATATCGCCCTCGGCCAGCAGATCTACGATGGCAGCTTTCTCAACGCCTTCTTTTACTCGCCAACGGTGCTGCCCCTGCTCGCTCCGCTCGGGCTGATGGCTGCGGGGCCCGCCTCCGCGGCCTTCATGGTCGTGACGGCGTCGACCATCATCGCTTCGGCCGCCGCTTCCGGTTGGATCTTGCGTCACCGCCCGATGCTGGTCGACTGGCGCATCGTGACGGCTGTGGCCGTCGTCGTCGGTGCCGGTATCCTGCGCCCGTCGATCAGCACGCTCTTTCTCGGCAGTGGCAAGTTCCTCATGCTGGCCGGGCTCGTTCTCTGGATGGCGGGCGCGCTTCGGGGTGCCGCTGGCCAAGGTCGGCATGGCTGGGAGGACTGGATGGGTTTGGGCCTCCAGTCTGTCGGGCTCGCGATCGTGCTGATGAAGCCGCAATACGGGCTTGTTCTCTTCCTGGTTTCCCTGGCCCATGCGCCCTGGCGGGCAGGAGCAATGGGGGCCGTGGCCGTCAGCGGTCTGCTCTACGCTGTCGCCGCCTTGCCGCACGGCATCGTCACCTACGGCTTCGACTT
>JBCBHB010000612.1:0-2319 GCA_038526025.1 Pseudomonadota bacterium | reverse complement strand
TGCCCTGCCCGCCACCGATGCACATGGTGACGAGACCGCGCTTGGTATTCGTGCGCTCAAGCTCGGCCAGGCATTTCAGGACCAGGATCGCACCCGTGGCACCGATGGGGTGGCCGAGGGCGATGGCGCCACCGTTCGGGTTCACCTTCGCCGTGTCGAGACCCAGGCCCTTGTTCACGGCACAGGCCTGGGCGGCGAAGGCCTCGTTCGACTCGATCACGTCGAAATCGCCTGCGGTAAGCTCGATACGCTCGAGCAGCTTCGAGACCGCCGGGATGGGGCCGAGGCCCATCACCTCCGGCCGCACGCCGGCATGGGCGTAGCCGAGCACCTTGGCGCGGACCTTCTTGCCCTCACGCGCCGCGGTTTCGGCATCGGCGAGGATGATGGCGGCCGCACCGTCGTTGATGCCCGAGGCGTTGCCGGCCGTGACCGTGCCGTCCTTCTTGAAGACGGGGCGGAGCTTCGCGAGATCTGCCGCCGTGGTCTGCGGCTTGGCGTGCTCATCCGTGTCCACCACGATCTCGCCCTTGCGGGTCTTGATGGTGACGGGCGCAATCTGGTCCTTGAAATGGCCCGCATCGATGGCCTTGCCAGCGCGATGCTGGCTCTCGAGCGCGAAGGCATCCTGGTCCTCGCGGCTGATCTGGTGCTCGGCGGCGACGTTCTCGGCCGTGACGCCCATATGGCCGGTGCCGAACGGGCAGTTGAGGGCGCCGATCATCATGTCGACCATGCCTGCATCGCCCATCTTCTGCCCGGTGCGAACCTGCATCGCATGGGGGCTGCGCGACATCGCCTCCGCACCGCCTGCCATCGCGTAGTCCGCATCGCCCATGGCGACCGACTGAAGGGCGGAGACCACCGCCTGCGCGCCGGAGCCGCAGAGCCGGTTGACGTTCATGGCCGGCGTCGTGTCCGGCACGCCCGCCTCGATGGCGGTGACGCGGGAGAGATACATGTCCCGCGGCTCGGTGTTGATCACATGGCCCATCACCACATGGCCGATCCGGTCCGGCGCCACATCGGCGCGCTCGAGCGCAGCCTTCGCGGCATGCACGCCCGTGGCCGTGGGGGCGAGGCTGGAGAGGGAGCCGAGGAAGGTACCGATGGGCGTGCGCGCGCCATCGAGGATCACAACATCGCGGGCCATGGAAGTCTCCTCCACATCGTTTTGCGTTACCACCCTTCAACACGAAAACCGCCCCGCGCGAAAGCACGGGGCGGTGATCGGATGTATCGCTGTCGGGCGGCGGGTGGCCGCCCGGGTCGGCTGGATCAGCCGTCGCTCTCGCGGACCCACACCTCGACGCGGCGGTTGGCGAAGCGGCCAGCGAAGTTGTCGTTGCAGCCCACCGGGGTCAGCTCACCGTAGCCCTGCACGAGAACCGGCGACCGGCTCAGAGCCTCGGGGCCCGTGAGGCCGACGATCTCGTCGAACACGCCCTGAGCGCGGCGCACCGCGAGGGCCCGGTTCAGGTCGAACTGGCCGATCGAGTCGGTGAAGCCGATCAGCATCACGTCGCGACCCACGAACTCACCGGCCGAGATGCGGGCGGCAAGGTCCTGCACGTCACGAAGCGACTTGGGGTCGAGGCGCGACGAGCCCGGCGTGAAGCGGAAGGAGAGGCTGAGGCGCTCGGCACCACGCAGCTCGGTGAGCATCTCGCGCATCAGCGGGAGCGAGAACTCTTCCTCGTTGGTGATGGTGTAGACAATGCGCTCGCCTTCCTCCGAGAGCGGGCGGCTCTCGGTGCGGAGCGAGATGAAGCCCGCATCCTCGATCAGCGGCTGGGCCTCGTCCGAAAGCGCGAAATCCACCAGATTGTCCGCATGGGCCGAGGCGACCTGCGGGTTCTCGTAGAGATAGAGACGACGGCTCAGCGGGTACTCCTCGGTCTTCATCGCGAAGGTCGAGGGTCGTGCGACGATGCCGCACTCGAGGCGAAGCGCCAGCGTCTTCGACGCACGCTCGTAAGCGACGCCGGTGAAGCCGATGCCCGCAAGGTCGTTCGACACCGTGTCGGAGAGGAGCGCGTTGTCCTCGAAGAGCTCGGCCTCCGGGCCCACGTCGAGGCCCGCCGGGCGCAGGACAAGGCTGCGGAAGGTATCGAAGGTGCCCGACGCGAAGTCGCGCGAGTAGATGTTGATGTCGAGGTCGAGACCGCCGACTTCCGACCAGTTCGTGATCTCACCCGCGAAGATATCCGCGATCTCGGTCAGCGAGAGCGACCCGATCGGGTTGTTCGGGTGCACGATCACGATCAGGCCATCGAGCGCGATCACGTGCTCGTTCGGGCCCTCGCGCAGGTCGCCGAT
>JBCBHB010000611.1:0-2321 GCA_038526025.1 Pseudomonadota bacterium | reverse complement strand
CGAGGAACTCGAGACCAGCGGCATCGACAGCGCGGCCACGGGCCAGGGCGTGGACGGCAGTGGCCTGCCGCCGATCGACAGCCCCGAATACTTCAACACCGTGATCGGCGACCGCGTGTTCTTCGAGACCGACTCGAGCGACATCACGCTGCGGGCGCAGGACGTGCTCGTCCAGCAGGCCCAGTGGCTCGCCAACAACCCGGGCGTGAGCGCGACCATCGAGGGCCATGCGGACGAGCGCGGCACGCGTGACTACAACCTCGCGCTCGGCGCCCGCCGCGCCAGCGCCGTGCGCTCGTTCCTTGCGAGCCAGGGCGTCGATTCGAGCCGCCTGCGCACCGTGACCTTCGGCAAGGAGCGCCCGATAAGCACCTGCTCGAACGAGAGCTGCTGGTCCGAGAACCGCCGCGGCGTGACGGTGCTGGCGGGCGGCGGCGTCTCGTGAGGGGCGCGCTCCTCGCCGCGGCCCTTGTTCTCGTTCCGGCGTTCGCCGGGGCGCAGAGCTGGTCGGCCCAACGCTCGGAGGACGAGCTCGAGTATCGCCTCGAACTCCTCGACGGCGAGGTGCGCGCGCTGCGCCAGGAGCTCAACGTCGCCCGCAGTTCGGGCGATGTCGGCGGCGGGGGCGGCGGTGCCAGCAGCGAGATGCTGCGCCGCCTCTCCGAGATCGAGGCCGAGCTCCGGCGGCTCACCGGTGATGTGGAGCGCCTCAAGTTCCGCATGGACCAGGTGGCCGAGGACGCTGGCCGCCGCTTCGGCGATATCGAATTCCGCCTCACGGAGCTCGAGGGCGGCGACATCGCGGCCCTGCCGGCCAACCCCGCCCCGCTGGGCGGCGGCACCGGCACGGGCGGGGGTGGCGGCGGCGGCGGTGCCCCGCAGGTCTCCGTCAGCGAGCGGCGGGATCTGGAAGACGGCATCCGGCTCGTCCAGCAGGGGCGCTTGGGGGAGGCGGAGGCCGTCCTGCGCGGCTTTCTCGACGACTATCCCGACAGCCCGCTGGTCGCGGAGGCGCATTACTGGCGGGGCGAGGCCGCGTTCACGCAAGGCAGCTTCCAGACCGCGGCGCGGGCCTATCTCGCCGGCTACCGGGCGGACCAGGGCGGGCCGCAGGCGGCGGGCAACCTCGTGAAGTTAGGCGTGTCGCTCTCGCGCCTCGGGCAGCGGGACGAGGCCTGCCTGACCTTTGCCGAGGTGCCCCGACGCTTCCCCCGTGACGGTCGCGCGGTCGACGAGGCCGAGAGCGAAGCCGCCCGCCTCGCCTGCGGCGGCTGAAGGCTGCGCGCGCGGGCATGACCGGCGGCACCGCGCGCGACCTCCAGGGAACGCTCGAGCGCGCCATTGCCACGCTCGACCGTCTGGCACCGAGCGGCGCCCTCGGCCTCGCCGTCTCGGGCGGCAGCGACAGCCTAGCCCTCCTGCATGTGGCCGCCCGCTGGGCCGCGCTGCGCGGGCGTTCGCTCGCGGTGGCGACCATCGATCACGGGCTGCGCGGCGCGGCACCGGCCGAGGCGGCGGCCGTCGCCCGGCAGGCGCGTGTCCTCGGCCTGACGCATGCGCTTCTGACGGGCGACGCTGCCGGACGGGGGAACCTTCAGGGACGGGCGCGGGAGCTGCGCTACACGGCTCTCGCGGCCTGGGCCGAAGGCGCCGGGCTCGCCGCCGTGGCGACCGCCCATACCGAGGACGATCAGGCCGAAACCGTGCTGATGCGCCTCGCGCGCGGGGCGGGTGCGGATGGCCTCGCCGGTATCTCGGAGATCCGCCACCGCGCCGGACCGCCGGCACTGACGGTCATCCGCCCGCTCCTCGGCCACAGCCGCGCCGAGCTCCGCGCCTGGCTGAGGGCGGAGGGGCTGGGCTGGATCGAAGACCCCACCAATGCCGACCCGGCCTTCGACCGGACACGGGCACGGGCAGCGCTTGTCGCGCTCGCGCCGCTTGGGCTAACGGCGCCCATGCTCGCGACGACGGCCGGACGGATGCGGGCAACGGTCGGCGTGCTCGATGCGGCGGTGGCGCGGCTTACGGCTGGCAACCTCGCGCTTGGCGTCGCGGGCGAGATCGAGATCGCATGCCTGGCCCTCACCGGTGGTGAGCCCGAGACGGCGATGCGCCTCCTCGCGCGGGCAGCGCAGGTGTTGATCGGGTCGGGCTACCCGCCCCGACGCGAGGCGTTGGAACGCGGCATCGCCTTCGCCCGCGCGGCGACGGATGGGCGGCCTCCCGACACACCCTTCGCGGACGGTATCCTCCTCACCGCCCCGGGACGCGCTTCGACCCGGTTGGAGCGCCCGTTCATCGCCCTCTGCCGTGAGCCC
>JBCBHB010000610.1:0-2332 GCA_038526025.1 Pseudomonadota bacterium | reverse complement strand
GTGCTGCGTTCGCTGGCTGTGGCGACACCCTCTGTTGCCGAGCCGCCGGCTGCGAGCGCGCTGTCCGCCGACGAGACGGACCGCGAAGGCAAGAGGGCGGGGTTCGTTACGGGTTCCATCGTGGTCTTCCCCTCTGTGGGTCCTCTTGAGATCAGGAAGCGCTCAAAGGCGCAGGTCGAGGTTTCGCGTCGTGGTTCTTTGGGCCGTGTGTTCCGCACCCGATGAAAGCGCGGGTGCTACGTTGTCCTCTCGCCGGAACGATGCGGACTGATCCTGGGTGCGGCCGTCCTTGGCATGGCCGCCGAAGTCGAGCGTCGCGTTCTCGAAACCTGCGGCGCGAAGCTGCTGCAGCAGCATGTCCGCGTGGCGCCGCACGAGTTCGGCGGTGCCAGGACGGTCGCTGGCGAGGGTGGCTCGGAGACCATCTTCGCCGAAGTCGAACGCGATTTCGACACGCCCCAGCTCAGGTGGTTCGAGCTGAACCTCGACCCTACCGTCCGCCAGCTTGTGAACATGCATGGCCTCGACGGATGTGCGATGCGCTGTTCCATCGGCCATCGCTTGCATGAACGAGGGCCTCGGTGTTGCGGCCGTCGCAGCGGTCCCGCCGCCCTGGGATCCGACGGCATTCGTGGCGCCGCTGAACGCGGAATCCTGGCCTTGCAGCGCGCTTGGCAGGCGCGCTTCGAGCCTTCGCACGGTTTTGTCTAGCGCCATGGTTGGTACCGGTTCTGCCGGGAATGCGGGCGCGCGCTGCTCTGATGGCGTCGCCCCCAAGCGCGTTGGCGGCGCAAGCTCATCGCCATGCGCGCTGTCGCGCGAGTTACCGTTCGCGCCGGCCCGGGCCTCGGAGGCAGGCCTCGTTGGCGCGGTGTTGCCGCCCTGTCCGAAGACCTCCGCCGCGCGGAAGGCGCCAGTCGGACTTGCCGCCGCTTCGGGCACAGCGCTGATGCCCGGCGGAACGGTGGGTGTTGGCGTTGTGCCCATACCCGTCGACGGCATCGCCTGGGGCGTGGAGAGGCGCTGGTCGGGCGCGTAGGTTGCTACCCGCGACCGGGCATTTATTTCAGCGCCGTCCTCTCGCCCCCCCTCCACCGGTGCCGCTGTCCCGGTGCTGGCCGTTGTAGTCGATGCGTTCCATGCCGTTGGCGATGTGATGGCCGTGACCGAACGCGTTTCGGGCGGCGCGGGCAGGGCCGGCCGGCGTGTTCCTGCCGGTCTTTCGGTTGCCGGGGCGCCTGGCTCGGCTGGCGGTGGTGCAGCACGACCACGTTCAGTCGATAGCGTTGGATCGACTTGCTCTGTTGCAACCCGCTGGCTGGAATTGGCGGCGTAGTGCGCAGTGGGGGCCGTACTCTGCCGCTTTGTCGTCGACTCGGTGGCGGGCGTAGACGGTAAGGTACGGCCATCCCGAAGCGGGCTGTCTTGGGCGCTTGCCGGTGCTGCCTCGCGGCCGTCTAAGCGGGGGACGGTTGCGGACGAGGGGCCACGGTCAGCCCTCGTGGCGATCGCTTCGGCCGCCTGGCGGTTTGCAAGAGCGGGTGTGGTGCTACCGTTCTCCCCCTCCGCCTTGATCACACCAGCCGTCGCCCCACCCCGAACGGGCGCATCCGTCAGCGTTGTCAACGCGCCGAACAGCGGGTCCTGCGGGGAGCTAGGGCCGCTGGCCTTCAGTGCTTCCTCAGGTTCCGCCATGCTCTCTTGCAGGTTTGCCGAGGGCGCGGAGGGGTTCGCGGTGCCCAGGGGCGCAGCGCCCGCTACGATGCTGACGGTATCCATCGACGGTGCCGCCGCATTCCGGGAGGGCGGCGCGGGCTCCGAACTGCCCGATCCAACAACGCCGCCATCGATCAGGCGCTCGAACGCCCCATCCGTCGCCGGTTTCGGTTTGCCGTCCGGCGTCGTCGCCTGCCGCTGTGGGGCGGCGAGGAGAGCGCCGAGTGATTGAGCTGCAGTCATGAAAGGCTCGCTTCTGCCATCGACCGACCGTTTAGCCCGCAATCACTAACCCAGCGTTCACGGCAGCCACGGTAAGCGAGATCGACAGACGAGAGCGGCGTAGGAGAGCGGACGTGTCCATCCTGATCGGCCCGGCGGGTGCCTCCGTATCGGCACTTGGGGTAGTGGAGGAGAGCGCCAGCAGGCATGCGCTGCATCCGAGCGGCGCGGCTGCCGCAGCTCCGACCGCCGCCACAGATGTCGCCATGCAGTTCGAAGCGGCGTTCTTCGCGGAGATGCTGCGGCATTCGGGCCTGGGCGAGATGAAGGGCGTGATGAGCGGGGGCGCGGGCGAGGCGCAGTTCGCGCCGATGTTCGTGGAGGAAGTGGCGAA
>JBCBHB010000609.1:0-2341 GCA_038526025.1 Pseudomonadota bacterium | reverse complement strand
GACCGGCATGGGGCGCATGAGTATGTTCCGCGGACTTCGCGCGAGGGGTCTCGCGCGGCCATGGGCATTGCCTGACAGAGTGGCATACAAGACCCGGCGAGCCATCGCCCGGTCCTCTGTTAACCGCCGCCCCGGCGCTGAAAGGCGCTTGGTGGCGTCGTTCGCTTTGTTGGACCCCAAGGCCGCTGCGCCCGGACGCGACATTGAATGGAAGAAGTCGAGACGACGTAGTAGGCGAGGCCTGAATGCCGACGATCCAGCAGCTGATCCGGAAGCCCCGGCAGCCGAAAGTGAAGCGCCAGAAGTCGATGCATCTGCAGGCTTGCCCGCAGAAGCGCGGCGTCTGCACCCGCGTCTACACCACGACGCCGAAGAAGCCGAACTCGGCGCTTCGTAAGGTCGCCAAGGTCCGGCTGACCAACGGTTTCGAGGTCATCAGCTACATCCCCGGCGAAGGCCACAACCTCCAGGAGCACTCGGTGGTGCTGATCCGCGGCGGTCGTGTGAAAGACCTTCCGGGCGTGCGCTACCACATCCTGCGCGGCGTGCTCGACACCCAGGGTGTCAAGAACCGTAAGCAGCGTCGTTCGAAGTACGGCGCCAAGCGGCCGAAGTAAGGAGACCGAAGATGTCCCGTCGCCACCGCGCAGAAAAGCGTGAGATCCTGCCGGACGCCAAATTCGGCGACCGTGTTCTCACGAAGTTCATGAACAACCTCATGTATGACGGCAAGAAGTCGGCCGCCGAGAGCATCGTCTATGGCGCGCTCGGCCGGGTCGAGGGCCGCCTGAAGCGTGAGCCGGTCGAGGTCTTCCACGAGGCTCTCGACAACATCAAGCCGGCCGTCGAGGTGCGCTCCCGCCGTGTTGGCGGCGCGACCTACCAGGTGCCGGTGGAAGTGCGCCCCGAGCGCCGTGAAGCCCTGGCCATCCGCTGGCTGATCACGGCCGCGCGCAACCGCAACGAAAACACCATGGAAGAGCGCCTCGCCGGCGAGCTCATGGACGCGTGCCAGAACCGTGGCACCGCCGTGAAGAAGCGCGAGGACACGCACAAGATGGCGGACGCCAACAAGGCGTTCTCTCACTACCGCTGGTAACCCTGCTCAGGAACTGAGGACAGACCGATGGCCCGCGAATACTCGCTCGAGCGCTACCGTAATTTCGGCATCATGGCGCATATCGACGCCGGAAAGACGACGACGACCGAGCGTATCCTCTACTACACCGGCAAGTCCCACAAAATCGGCGAGGTGCATGACGGCGCCGCGACGATGGACTGGATGGAGCAGGAGCAGGAGCGGGGCATCACCATCACCTCGGCGGCGACGACCACCTTCTGGTTCCGCACCGAGGATGGCGCCACGCCGACGGGCCGCTTCGGCAGCACGCCGGACGAGGCGAAGTTCCGGTTCAACATCATCGACACGCCGGGCCACGTTGATTTCACCATCGAGGTGGAGCGCAGCCTGGCCGTGCTCGACGGCGCGGTGTGCGTGCTCGACGCGAATGCCGGCGTGGAGCCGCAGACTGAGACGGTGTGGCGCCAGGCCGACCGCTACAAGGTGCCGCGGATCGTCTACGTCAACAAGATGGACAAGATCGGCGCGGACTTCTTCAACTGCGTCGCGATGGTGAAGGACCGCACCGGTGCGGTGCCGCTTCCGATCCAGTGCCCCATCGGTGCCGAGACCGAGCTCGAGGGCATGATCGATCTCATCACCATGAAGGAGTGGGTCTGGAAGGGTGAGGACCTCGGCGCGAGCTGGGTGATCCAGGACATCCGTCCGGAGCTTGCCGACAAGGCCGCCGAGATGCGCGCCGAGATGATCGAGATCGCCGTCGAGCAGGACGACGACGTGATGGAGAAGTATCTCGAGGGCGAGGAGCCCGATGAGGAGACGCTGATCCAGCTCATCCGCAAGGGCACGCTCAACCTCTCGTTCTGCCCGATGCTCTGCGGCTCGGCGTTCAAGAACAAGGGCGTGCAGCCGATGCTGAACGCCGTGATCGACTTCCTGCCGGGGCCGCTCGACGTGCCGTCCTATATGGGTTTCAAGCCGGACGATGAGAGCGAGACGCGCAACATCGAGCGCAAGGCGGATGACTCGATGCCGTTCGCCGGCCTGGCCTTCAAGATCATGAACGACCCGTTCGTGGGCTCGCTCACCTTCACCCGCGTCTACTCGGGCACGGTTTCGAAGGGCGACAGCCTGCTGAACTCGACCAAGGGCAAGCGCGAGCGCATCGGCCGCATGATGATGATGCACTCGAACAACCGCGAGGAGATCGACTTCGCGGCGGCGGGCGACATCGTCGCGGTCGCGGGCCTCAAGGACACG
>JBCBHB010000608.1:0-2345 GCA_038526025.1 Pseudomonadota bacterium | reverse complement strand
CCTGTTCGAGGTGGTGCTGAACGGCGCAGCGATGTTCAATCACGCCAATCTGCGCCTGCCCCGCGGGCTCGACCGGGTGCTCCGCTTCGCCATCGTGACGCCGGACATGCACCGGGTGCACCACTCCATCGACCGGGCGGAGCACGATGCGAATTACGGGTTCAACCTCAGCATCTGGGACCGGCTCTTCGGCACCTATGTCGACCAGCCGGCCAAGGGGCATGAGGGCATGACCATCGGGCTTGGGCCGCATCAGGACGAAGGGCCGACGCGGCTTGGCTGGACACTGGCCTTCCCCTTCCGCGGCTCCTGACCGCCGTGCCGTCGCTGCCCCAGATCGCCGAGGTATTGGCGCCCTACGGCCTTGCCGTGACGGGGGCGTTCCATCCGGCACCGGCAGAGGGACCTGAGGGCGTCGCTACGCTCTGCATGGTGGGGGCCGATGGCAGCGCAATGTGGCCCGCCTTCGCGGCATCGCCCGAGCATGCGGATGGCGATGCGAACCCGCTCGACCGATGGTCCGCGCGCGTGATCGGCGGCGCGGCGGCGGCTCTCGGGGCCACTGCGTTCTTTCCCTTCGGCGGGCCGCCCTGGCAGCCTTTCATGGCGTGGGCCGGCAAGGCGGAAGGGGCCGTGCCATCGCCCATCGGCATGATGGTGACACCGTCGCGTGGGCTGCATGCCTCCTGGCGCGGCGCCTTGGGCTTTGCGGAGGCGCTGGATCTCGGCGCTTTGCCGCCGGCGGGGGCCTCGCCCTGCGCGCCCTGTTCGGCGCCCTGCCGGAACGCCTGCCCGGTTCGCGCGTTCGGAGAGGGCGGCTACGACACCGCCGCCTGCGCGCGCCATGTGCGGAGCGCCGCCGGGGCGGCCTGTCGCGACGCAGGGTGTCTCGCGCGACGGGCCTGCCCTGCAAGTGCGACAATTGCGCCCGCCCAGGCGGCTTTCCACCTATCCGCATTTGTTGCTGCGCGCGCTGACGGATAGCGCGTTATCCCCAGAGACCCGGGTTAATCTGGCCATATGGCGGCGCACAATTGGGAGTTGACCAATTGGTCGCTCAGCCATGACAGTCCGGTGTCATGAAGACCGTGATTCTGTTGCGGCATGCGAAGTCGAGCTGGTCCGACCCGGATCTCGACGACCACGACCGGCCCCTCAACGGGCGCGGGAAGGCGGCTGCACCCGTCGTTGCGCGCTGGCTCGAGCGGACCGGTTACATGCCGGATCGTGTGGTGTGTTCCTCCTCGAAGCGCACCCGGCAGACTCTGAAGCGCATGCGGGCCGTGTTGCCCGGGCTGCCGGAGGCTACGGTCGAGCCAAAGCTCTACCATGCCGAACCGCGGTTGATGTTCGAGATCCTCTCGACCCAGCCGGACAGCGCCGATTGTGTGCTGGTGATCGGGCACCAGCCGGGGCTTTCGGCCTTTGCGCGGCACCTGGTGAACGGGCGGATCAGGCCGGGTTGTGGCCGGGCGTTCGAGCACTTCCCGACCGCAGCCGCCGCGGTGCTGACGCTACCGGTGGCGCAGTGGGGCGAGCTCTCGCCGCACAGCGCGGACTTCGTCGATTTCGCGGTGCCCCGGGAGCTGATGAGCGACGACGCGATCGTCTTCACCGACAAGCGCCTGCACTAGCTGCGCATTCAGGCGCGCTGGTCAATTTCCCGATCCATCGGGTTGAAGGCGAGAGCCGGGACGGCGGGCATCGCCGTCTGCCCGCCAGCGTCTACTGAGCGCCCCTCGGCAGCGGCCTCGAGCACAGCATAGCGGCGCATGGAGGCGAGCACGGCCTGCGCTTCCCGGCTGGCAGCTTCCGCGAGGGTGGCGATGCGGCGATCGGCGCTGGAGGGTTCGGCGGGCGCGAGGGCGGCTGCCTTGACCTGCTCCATCTTCGCGATGGTCGCCTCCGGGTCGCCGGGTACGGGGCTCACATCGATCGCCACGCTGCCGCCGATGGCGTAGCGCTTTCCATCCGGCCCGGTTTGGTAGGTGTAGCTCGGGCTGCCGGCATACTGGCCGCCCACACGGGCATGGGCCTGCTCGTGCGCCCTCACTTCCCGGTCCCGCGCTGCGAGGCGGTCCACCAGGTCCTGCTCAGCCGGTGTGAGGGCGTTCGGCGCCTTGTCCGCTGCCCTGCTCGGCGCCCCGTCTTCGGCGGCGTTGCTTAGCGCCAGGGCGCGGCGGGCGCGCTCTCCAAGCGCCGGCGCAAGGATAGGGCCACGTTCCGGCGGCTGCTGCGGTTGCTCCGCCGGAGCGGCCGGGGGCGGGCCCGACACAGCGCCCGACACTGGGCCCGACACTGGGCCCGACACTGGGCCCGACACTGGGCCCGACACTGGGCCCGAC
>JBCBHB010000607.1:0-2345 GCA_038526025.1 Pseudomonadota bacterium | reverse complement strand
GGTCTTCGGACATGGGTGTCTTCCTCTTTCGGTGCTGCTGGGTTGGTTGGTTAGCGGGAACGGGTGCGGGACCTCGTTCGCTGGCGGCTGCGGCTCTGCGTGGCTGCGGCCTGCTGCTCGCGGACATAGAGGGCGCGGACGAAGGCGGCGCGGATCCGGCTGTTCTCGTGCTCGAAGTCCCCACGCAGGATGGCGGTGCTCTCCTGCAGGCGGCGAGACCCGGCCGTGATGGCCGCCTCGCGCTCGGCATTGGCGTTGGAGTGCACCTCGGCCTCGATCGTCCCGCCGATGGTGTAGTGGAGTTCCTCGTTGAACGTGGGCCGCTCGGCCTCGAGGCGCTTGATGGCCTCGCTGGTGACGGGCGTATGCAGCCCCTCCCGCGGGAAATTGTTGGGCTTTGTCATGGGCGATATCCCTTCACGTAGGACCACAGGCCGCTGTCGCGGTACTGGGGCCAGTCCCGGAGGTGCCGGGGGGCGGCTTCGGTGATGACGGTGCGGTGGCGCTGGCCCCAGCGGGTGGCGATCTCGACGGTGCCGGGCTTCGAATGGAACGGATCGCCGAGATAGGCCCCGGCGAGATCCCGGCGCTGCCAGTAGGGCGGGATGCGCGCGAGGAACGGCTTCTCGAGCACGCCGGGCATGAAGACATAGGCTTGGCCCATATCGGTGTTCAGGACCTCGTCGGGGCTTCTGAGATCGCGCGCCATCTTGGACTTGTGCTGGGCGAGCCTGTCCTGATGGGCGACTTCCAGGGCGGCTGCGAAGGGATCACCGCCCATCATCGCATCGAGCATCGCTTTCGAGCCCGCAGCCCGCGCCCGCTCCTGAGCGGCGGTGTCGTCATAGGCAAGGGTGGTGCGGCCGAGCTGGCGGGAGATCAGGCTGGCCTGCTCGACGGAGCGGGTGCCGAGATAGATGTGCACCCCGCAGCTTTGCGGGATGACCGTGCTCGCGCCCTTCTTCAAATTGTCGAGCTGGCGGGAGGACTGAACCACATAGGCCGTGCGGATCCCAAACCCGGCGCTGATGGTGCTGAGGGACTCCGCCATCGGCCACGGGAAGTGGGCGATCTCATTGAGACACCAGAACTGCGGTCGGGCCGTCATCGGCGCGCGGCGCTTCGCGATAAGGGCCGCCGTGAAGATCGCGCGGATCACCGGCGCCGTCGTCTCGGCGAACTCGAGATCCTCCATGATGGAGACCATGCAGGGCGGGCAGTCGTCCTCGGTGAGGCGCTGGAAGGAGAGATCGAAGGGCGCGGAGAGCGCGGCCCTGATCTGGGCATCCATGATGGGGGAGAAGCTGCGGGCGATCTCGTTCTTGATGCCGGCCCAGCCCCCGCTGTCGCTGTCCTTCGCCCGAAGCTCCTGCAGCTGACCCGCGACCTCGTTGATCTGAGGCTCGGGCTGGCAGGAGATCGCGTGCTCGAAGGAAAGCCAAGCCTCGCTGAGGCCGCCGAGGCCCGCCATGCGGTCAGCAAGCGTAGGCAAGGTGACGAAGCCGGTCTCGCGGGTCTCGGTGACGATGGCCGCAGTGACCAGTTTCTGCGCCATGCCCTCGAAGTAGGCCGCGCGGGGATCGGTGTTGGGGATCCAGTTCTGCGCGAACAGCAATGCATCGGCGACGAGCGTGGCCGAGTTCGGCGTGAAGTGCTCGCAGGGGTTCATGCGATGGGAGGGCATGCCCGCGGCTTGGCGCGGGTTGTAGTAGAAGCCGTGGCGGCCCTGCCGGACCTGCAGGGAGGCGACGACGGTGTCCTGCCGCTTGAGATCGAGGGCGATGATGTGCTGCAGGCGATCGCCATCGCGGAGATAGCCGTCGACCAGCCAGGGCATGACGACCGAACCCTTGAGGCTCCGCGCCCCACCGCAAAGCAGGATGGCCGACTGGCCGCCTGCGTAGCAGGCGCGCCCTGCAGCGTCATGGCCGATATACGCACCCTGTCTGCGATAGAGCCCCGCGCGCTTGCGCATGGCACAGTCGGCGAAGCCCGCCGAGCCGAAGCGATCGGCTTCGAGGTCGATGCTCATAGGCGTTTCCTCATCGTCCCGCGCCTCACATCCGGCGCCGGGCAATGGCGAGGGAGAGCGCCATGAAGCCGGCCATGATCAGCATGCGCGCGGCGAAGTAGGTGAGCGGCCAGCTGGCGATCTCCGCGCCCCAGAAGAGGAGCCGGGCCGTCGAGGGCGCGTAGAGGTTGTGCAGCTCCTGCCAGACCGCGTCCTCGACCAGCGGGAAGAGTCGCGGGGCGAGAAGGACCGTGGCGACGACGCTGAGCCCAATGGAAAGGCTGGAGTGCCCCCACCGAGTGGTCCGGTTGAATTGTTAGTGCATCACTGTTCT
>JBCBHB010000606.1:0-2345 GCA_038526025.1 Pseudomonadota bacterium | reverse complement strand
GCGCCAAGGCAGGCCTCCCCGCCGGTGGCGGCTGTCAGGGGTGGGGCGCGATCAGCTCGTGCGCGACTTCGGGGAGGTGGAAAACCTCCAGGTCTCGATGAAGGGGGCGGGCGATTTCGTCTCTAACGCCGACCGCAAGGCCGAACAGACCATCCGCGACATGCTGATGGAGGCTCGGCCGAACTATGGCTGGCTGGGCGAGGAGAGCGAGCCGGTCGACGGGAAGGACCCCACCCGGCGCTGGATCGTCGACCCGCTCGACGGCACCACCAACTTCCTCCACGGCGTGCCGCACTGGGCGGTTTCCATCGGGCTCGAGCACCGGGGCAAGATGGCGGCGGGCGTGGTCTACGACCCGGTGAAGGACGAGATGTTCGTGGCCGAGGAGGGCGCGGGCGCCTGGCTCAACGACCGGCGCCTGCGCGTCTCGGCCCGGCGGGAGCTTTCGGGCGCGATCTTCGCCACGGGGCTGCCTTTCGGCACCAAGACCACGCTGCCGGAGATGTTCAAGGACCTCACGGCGCTCCTGCCGCGCACGGCGGGCGTGCGTCGCTTCGGCTCTGCCGCGCTCGACCTCGCCTATGTGGCGGCGGGGCGGTACGACGGCTACTGGGAGCGCGAGATCCAGGCTTGGGACATCGCGGCCGGCCTGATCCTAGTGAAGGAGGCCGGCGGGCTGGTCGGCAGCCTCGGCGCGCCAACGCCCGGAGAGGGCAATCCGATCGAGACCGGCCGGGTGATCGCCGCCAACGCGGAGCTCTTCAACACCTTCGCGGGGCTCCTCGGCGATTAACCCTAGCGCGCGCGTCGTGCTTTATGGTCACAAATGCGCCGCGGCGGGCGGGCATGCACCCTCCCGCACTGCAGTGCTGCTGGCATAAACCCGCAGGGCAGCTACAGTTACGCCGAGCGGTCTGAGGGGACGTTGCGGATAAGATGAGCCTGATCGACGCGGTTGAACGGCGGGAGCTGCGCCCCGAGTTTTCGCAGCCGGTGCGCCAGGTGCCCGTGATGATCATGGTGCTGGTGCTGGTCGGCGTTGCGGGCGCTTTGCTGGCGCAGCAGATCGCGACCGTGTTCTACGCCAACCCCTATCTGAACGGCGTCATTGGCGGCGTCTTCGTCATCGGCGTGATCGCGACGTTCTGGCAGATCGGGCAGCTTTCCGCCGCCGTGCGCTGGCTGCGCAATGTCGACGATAACCTGGCCGCCGGGAACCCGCCGCCGAGCCTCCTGGCCGCGATGGCGCCGATGATGCGCGAGAAGCGCATGAAGAACCGGCTTGCGGCGAGCTCGACGCGCACGATCCTCGACAGTGTGTCGACGCGGCTCGACGAGGCGCGGGACATCACGCGCTACATCACGACGCTGCTGATCTTCATCGGCCTCCTCGGCACCTTCTGGGGGCTGAGCCAGACCGTGCCGGCGGTGGTGGAGACGATCGGCACACTGGCACCGCAGGAAGGCGGCAGTTTCGACTTCTCGGCGCTGATGGCGGGGCTCGAGAAGCAGCTCGGCGGCATGGGCACGGCCTTCGCATCCTCGCTCCTCGGCCTCGCCGGCAGCCTCACCGTGGGGCTTCTGGAGCTCTTCGCGGGGCACGGGCAGAACCGGTTCTTCCGCGAGCTCGAGGAATGGCTGGCAAGCTTCACCCGCCTCGGGCTCGTCAACGAAGGCGAGGGGCCCGACAGCGCGCTCGTCGCGCTGCTCGAGCGGGTCGACGAGGGGCTGGAGAAGACCACGGAGTTTGCAACGAAGGCCGAGGTTGCCCGCATCGAGGCCGAGAACCGGCTGGCCCGCGCGGCGGATGTGGTGGCCGAGATGGCGACGCAGATCGAGCACGAGCGCTCGGCCGTGGCGCAGATGGTGACGGAGCTGCGCGAGGCGCGGGAGAACCAGCGCGGGCGCGACAATGCTTCGCTGACCGTGCTGAAGCGCATCGATGCGAGCCAGGCGAACTCCGCCTCCGGTCAGCAGGCGATGGTGCAGCTGCTCGACCGGGTGCTGGACCAGCGCGGCCGCGGCCAGGAGGGCGAGATCAGAGGGCATCTCCGCTCCATCGACGCGCAGCTCCGCGGCATGGCGGACGACATGGCGCAGGGCCGGCATGACGCCGTTCAGGCGCTGCGCGCGGAGCTGCGCCAGCTCATCGCGCTGATCGACGAGCGCACGGGCGGTGAGCAGCGTTAAGGCAAGGCACGGCGAAGCCGACGGGAGGCGCCCATGGCGCTTGTGAGACGCAGCGGGGCGCGCTTCGAAGCCAATATCTGGCCGGGCTTCGTCGATGCCATGACGGCGCTCCTCCTCATCCTGATGTTCGTGCTGTCGATCTTCATGATCGTGCA
>JBCBHB010000605.1:0-2357 GCA_038526025.1 Pseudomonadota bacterium | reverse complement strand
CCTGCGGCAAGGGCGGCGGCTGCCGCGGTTAGGCTTGCGGCAAGGCGGGTGACGAGGCGGCGCATCGACAGGCTCCTTCTGCAGCGTGCCTGCCGCACCGATACGGCCCAGAGGCATCCCGATCAGTTAGGACGCTGCCCGCTGCTGTCCCGTCCTGCCAGCCCGTCTTTCGCCGCAGGGGCGAAGGGGTCTTCCGCGAAGAAGAGGAGGAAGCCGTCCGGGTCCTTCACGTGGAACTCCACGGTGCCGTAGGGCTGGCGGAAAGGGTGGCGCACGCGCCAGGCCGGCAGCTGCGCCAGGCGCGGCGCCAGCTCCTGCCAGAGCGCGGTCACGTCATCGACCCAGACATAGGCCGAGATGTGCTCCCGCGTGGCCTCCAGCGCCCGGCGCTCGGCGACGCGGAGAAGCATGATGCGCACGCCGTCCCGCGCCACGAGCGCGGCGCTGCCATCATCGTTGCGTCGGAGAACGTCAAAGCCGAGCACGCGTTCGTAGAAGGCCGTGGAACTCGTGGCGTTGCGGACCGGCACGATCGGCGCGGAGGTCACGAAGCGGGCGAGCGCACCCGCTGCCGCCGCGTTGTGCGGTGTTCCCGGGACCGGTCGTCCTGCTAGATCGGGGCTCATCAACGAAGCTCCGGCACGATGCTGCCATCCTCACGATGTTGCACAAGCTAACGGCAGGGATGGTCCGTTGTCGACCCATTTCAGGACGGAGGTGCCGGTATCAGAGGCATTTGCCGGCCATTGGTGCGCCGGGGCCTGCAATTCGAAGGCCTTAGGGTTCAATGCGCACCCTGACGCTGTGGGAGCACATGCGAGGAGCCCCAGGCATGGAGACCTTCGAGAACGGGCAGCAGCGCCTCCGATCGCGCGGTTAGGCTGTATTCGACGCGGGGCGGGACTTCCGCGAAGACGGTGCGCAGCAGGAGGCCGTCCGCCTCGAGCTCGCGCAGCTGGTTGGTGAGCGTGCGCTGGGAGATCTTCGGGAAAAGCCGCCTCAGCCCGTTGAAGCGCTGCGTGTCGCAGCTGCACGCGTAGAGGATCGACGCCTTCCACTTGCCGCCAATCAGGTCGAGCGCAGCCTCGACCGGGCAGTCCCCATAGTCCTGGTGGCGCTGCTTTCGGGTCATGGTCGCTCTCCCTTTGGTGCAGAACACGGCCGTATGGGCAGCGTTTCTGCGTTCTTTTTGGCCGCTGTTTCCGTTCCGATATGGCGATGGCGCGCAACGGCGCAAAGCAAAGGGAGTGCCCCGATGGAAAACCTATCGCCTGAAGTCTTCTGGCTGGCCGCCACTGCCGTGGCCACCGCGCTCATGTGGCTGCCGCACATCCTCTGGCTCATCGGCGACAAAGGGCTCGTTCCGGCGCTGATGGATGGGGAGCACGATATCGACTATCGCGCGCCCTGGGCGGCACGGGCGCGCCGGGCGCATCTGAATGCGGTCGAGAACCTGGCCGTGTTCGCCGCGCTCGTGGTCGCCGTGGAGCTTTCGGGCGCGGGTTCGGGCGCGACCGCGACGGCTGCAGCTATCTTCTTCTTTAGCCGTCTCGCCCATTTCGCGGTGTACTGCGCCGGTCTGCCCTTCGTGCGCACGCTGCTCTTCGGCGTCGGCGTCATCTGCCAGCTGGTTCTGGGCGCCGCCGTGCTGCTCTGACGGTCAGCCCACGCTGAGCGCGAGGAGGCGGCTGATCGCCATGAGGGGCCGGCCGCTCTCCTTGGCCCAGATGTTGAAGGCGTCCTGCGTTGCGGAGAGCGCCTTGGCGGAGGTTGGCGCCTTGTCGACCACGCCCTCGCGGATGAGAGCCTTCACGACATCCTCCGTGAGGACGTACCCGTCGACCCCCATCGAGCGCAGAAAGTACTGTGGCGTCGTGCCTCCCAACCGGTTGCCCCGCTTCTTCAGGAAGGTCAGGAGGCCGGCGAAGTCGCTGCTTGGCGACTGTGCGAAAAACTGCGCTGCGGAACCTGCGCCATCGGACAGCTCTCGAAAGAGCACCGCGTTCTCCCGAACACTCAGGGCCTTGGCCATATGCGGGATCCCGCCCGCCTGCGCTGCGGCCTCGATCTCCTCGTCGGTCATCATCGAGCATGGCCCCGGGTCGAAGCCGTGGAAGGCGGCCTCGAAGCAAGGCCACTTGCTCTGCACGACCTTCCAGTTGAACCCGGCCGAGAAGACGCAGCGCGAGAGGGTGGAGAGCCACTGCGGATCCAGGATCCGGACGAGATCTGTCTCCGACGCTGGTTGCGGGAGCAGCGCTTCCAGGGCGTCCGCGCCGCCATGGTGGGTGCCGGCAATGCGCTCGATCTCTGCCAATGGGCGCAGGGCCATCGCCTACCTCAAAAATGAAAATGAT
>JBCBHB010000604.1:0-2358 GCA_038526025.1 Pseudomonadota bacterium | reverse complement strand
GGCGCGGGCCCGGGCGACGAAGAGGTAGCTCAGTCCGGTCGGGAACGCCGCGAGCTGGCGCAGTGTCTGACCTGGCTGGGATGCCGCGCGGAACTGAACCCAGAGCGGGCAAGGTGTTGTGGTGCGCGGTGGAACGAGGCCCGGCAGCCCGTAGAACTCCGTGACCGTGCCGGCGGCGTTGGTTTCGACATAGGCAAAGCGCGGCCGGGCGCCGCGGTTCTCGGGCGGTGGAAGGCAGGCGAGGCGCCGAAACACGGTGTCGACCGGGGCGCCGCTCCGCTCGGCGATAAGCTCCGCGTCGAAGCCGAGCGTTGGCGCAAGCGAGAGGAGGGGCTCGAGCGGCGCCGCGCGGGCATCCTCGGCATAGCGCTTCAGGCGGGCGGCGGCGGACTGCCGGGCCTGGGGGGCTGTTAGCTCCGCCGCGGCATCGAGCACGCCTTCGATGGCTTCTTCGGCACTGCTCCCGGTCGCGACCGCATGTTCGATCTCGGGGAAATGGTTGGCGCGCTTTTCGAACAGCAGCGCCACCTCGTCGTCGAGCGTGATGGCCTGGCGGGCCTCGCTAGACCGGTCGAAATACCCCGCCAGCGCTGTGCCAACCTCGGAGAGGCGCCCGCTCTCCGCAGCGAGGATCTCGACAAAGCGCGCCCGGTCTGCGGCCTCGATTTCTGGCACGTCGCGCAAGATCTCCGCGGCCGAGCGCAGCGAAGCGATATGCGTGAGCATGCGGTGTACGGACTCGCCCAGGAACGGGTCATGCGTCAGTCGGTCCGACAGCGTCCGGGTCAGGGCCGCGAGTTCCCGCTCCGAGCGGGCAAGGGCAACGAGGGCGCGCGCCCAGCCAGGAAACCGACCGATAAGTTCACCCACATCGGACGCTGCAACGGCGCGGTTCTGAAGCCGGGGGTCAGCCGCGATCTCTGCAAGATCCGCCGCCAGCCGGCGTTCCGCTTCCCCGTCGAGCTCCTCGCGTCGGACGCCGATCTCCGTCGCAATATCGCCCAGCAACTTGCCCGCGATCGCCCGTTTGTTGCGCTCGATCAGGTTGAGATAGCTCGGCGAGATACCCACCCGTCGCGCCAGTTCTGCCTGGGTGATGCCGATATCCCGCCGCCGGGCTCGGATGCGGGCCCCGACGATGCTGCCTTGGAGACTCCGGGCCATCCGAGGAAGTCCTTTCAACGCAGTAACTTCCCGCAGCGCAATGTAACTTGTTGACAGTGCTGCGGTGAATTGCGTCTGAAAATTTACAAAAAAATGCAGCTAAGTCAATAACTTGTTGAGCGCTTTACAGGCTGCGGGCAATCTGCGGTTGAGGAGTATCCCCTTCTGGGGACCTCAAAACCGTGGCGAGCGTCGGCAAACCGGCCCGCCTAGATATGTTCCGGGAGGATCAAATGACCGACCTCAAGTTCAACCGTCGTGGGCTGCTGAAGTCCGGTGCGGTTCTCGGCGCCGGCCTGGCCGCGCCCCAGTTCTTCGTGCGCGGCGCCAACGCCTTCACCAACGAGCCGACGGGCGCTTCGGTGACGCTCGGCTTCAACGTGCCCCAGACGGGTGCGTATGCTGATGAAGGTGCGGACGAACTGCGCGCCTACGAGCTGGCGGTGAAGCACCTCAACGGCGAAGGCGACGGCGGCATGCTCTCGACCTTCAGCTCGAAGGCCCTCAAGGGCAACGGCATTCTCGGCAAGAAGGTCGAATACGTCACGGGCGACACGCAGACCAAGTCCGATGCTGCGCGCGCCAGCGCCAAGCGCATGGTCGAGGCCGATGGCGCCGTGATGGTGACCGGCGGTTCGTCCTCGGGTGTGGCCGTGGCCGTGCAGGCCTACTGCCAGGAAGCCGGCATCATCTTCATGGCGGGCCTCACGCATGCCAACGATACGACGGGCAAGGACCGTCGTGCGAACGGCTTCCGTCACTTCTTCAACGCCTACATGTCCGGCGCCGCGCTCGGCCCGGTGCTCGAGGCGAACTACGGCAAGGACCGCCGCGCCTATCACCTGACCGCCGACTACAACTGGGGCTGGTCGGTTGAGGAGTCGATCTCGGCGGCGACCGAGAGCCGCGGCTGGGAGACGGTTGCGAAGGTTCGCACGCCGCTCGGCGCTGGTGACTTCTCGCAGTACCTCACGCCGGTGCTGAACTCGGGTGCCGATGTGCTCGTGCTCAACCACTACGGCCGCGACATGGTGAACTCGCTGACCCAGGCGGTGCAGTTCGGCATGCGCGACAAGCAGGTGAACGGCAAGGACTTCGCAATCGTCGTGCCGCTCTACTCGCGCCTCATGGCGCAGGGCGCGGGCGAGAACGTGAAGGGCATCTTCGGCTCCACGAACTGGCACTGGTCGCTGC
>JBCBHB010000603.1:0-2367 GCA_038526025.1 Pseudomonadota bacterium | reverse complement strand
CGATGTCGAAGCCCTCGATGACCTCCTCGATGCGTGTGGCCACCTCCACAGGCGCGCTGCTGCCGAGGCGCGCGAGGAAGCTCACGATGCCGAGCGGCTCCACCCCCGCGTCCCGCAGGTCGCCGATGGAGAGGGAGCCGAGCCGCTTCGAAAGCCCCTCCCCGCCCGGACCGGTGAGCAGGGAGTGATGCCCGAAAGCGGGAGTGGCGAGGCCGAGCGCATCGAAGATCTGCCGCTGGGCGCCGGTGTTCGTCACATGGTCGGCCCCACGGATCACGTGCGTGATGCCGAGATCCGCATCGTCGACCACCGAGGCGAGCGTGTAGAGCAGCTGGCCATCGGCCCGGAAGAGCACGGGGTCCGAGAGCGAGCCGCAGTCGACCCGCTCGGGCCCACGGATAAGGTCGTCCCACGCGGATTCTGTACGGTCGAGCAGAAAGCGCCGCACGGGACGCCGCCCCTCCGCGCGCAGAGCGGCCTTTTCATCGGCGGTCAACTTCAGCGCAGCACGGTCGTACACAGGGGGAAGGCCGCGCATGGCGAGCGTCTTGCGACGAAGCTCGAGCTCCTCTGGCGTCTCGAACGCCTCGTAGAGGCGCCCCGCGGCCGTCAGCTTCTCGGCCGCGGCGTCGTAGAGGTCGCGGCGGTCGGACTGACGATACTCCGCATCCCAGCCCAGCCCCAGCCAGTCGAGATCGCGACGGATCGCGTCCGCGAAGGCATCGGTGGAGCGCTCGGCATCCGTATCGTCGAGCCGCAGGATGAAGCGGCCGCCAGCACTACGCGCGGTGAGCCAGTTGAGGACGGCGCTGCGGATGTTTCCGACATGCAACCGCCCCGTTGGCGATGGGGCAAAGCGGGTAACGGTCATCGACGGTGCTCGGTATCCATCGCTTCCGTCGCATCGAGATCGGGGCGGACCCGCCGGGCCGCCTCCAGCACCTCGTCGAACGGTACCGAGGAGAACCAGTGCGTTAGCAGCACATCGGCCCCCATGCTGACGCGATTGAGCCGGAACTCCCGGCGCTGCGCGTCCGTGAAGCGGTCGGACCGCCTGGCCTGCGCGTTCAGGCGCACGCCGAAGGCTTCGCTGGCGAGGCCGGGCATATAGGTGATGCCGCGGATGACCGTGCCGTAGCCATCCACATCCTCCCAGGGGATGACCACGAAGCCGAGGCTGCCCGTCGGCATCCCGATTCCGTCCTCATCCACGCTGAAGACCGGCTTGGTACGGAAGGCCAGCGCCAGAGCGAAGGTGACGAAGTACCCAACGAAGGAGAGGCCGAAGATGATGGCGGCCCATTTGATGGCCGGCTCGGTCCACCGGAACCAGTCGACACCCGCGAAGGCGACCACGACGAATGCGCCGAGGATCGAGAGCACGGCCGCCTTTGGGCGAGAGGCATGCACCACGAAGGTACCGCCCGCGGCCTGATCTTCCCTGCCCGTCTCGCTCGCCATCGGCCTGTTCGTCCCGTCCCCCAACTTCATGGCCTCAGCCGCGATCCCGCCAGCGGTTGACGATGGGATAGCGGCGGTCGAGCCAGAAGGCCTTCTTCGTGAGCTTCGTGCCCGGCGCGGACTGGAAGCGCTTGTACTCGGATAGGTAGAGCAAGTGCTGGACGTGCTCTACCGTCTCACGAGCGTATCCTTCCGCGACGAGTTCGGCCACCGCCGCCTCGCGCTCCACCAGCCCTTCGAGAATGCCGTCGAGTACCGGGTAGGGTGGCAGGCTATCCTCGTCCTTCTGGTCGGCGCGGAGCTCCGCCGACGGCGGCTTCTCGATGATGCGCGCGGGGATGACTTCTCCGGCGGGCGCCTTCATCCAGGGCTCATGCGTCGCGTTGCGCCAGCGGGCGGCCGCAAAGACGCGGGTCTTGTAGAGATCCTTGATCGGATTGTAGGCGCCGTTCATGTCGCCATAGATCGTGGCATAGCCGACGGCGATTTCCGATTTGTTGCCGGTGGTCAGCAACAGCTCGCCGAACTTGTTCGAGAGAGCCATCAGGTAGGTGCCGCGCAGTCGGCTCTGCAGGTTCTCCTCCGTCACGTCCTCGTTCCGCCCGGCGAAGAGGGGCGCGAGGCTTTCGGTCATCGCCGCGATGCCGGGGCCGATGGGCAGCTCGTCGAGCCGGATGCCGAGCGCCCTGGCGCAGGCGGCCGCGTCCTCGAGCGAGTGCTGCGAGGTGAACTGAGAAGGCAGCATCACGCCGCGCACGTTCTCGGGCCCCAGCGCATCGGCGGCGACGGTGGCGACCATCGCGCTGTCGATCCCGCCCGAGAGGCCGAGCAGAACCTTCGCGAAGCCCGACTTCGTCACATAATCATGTGTGGCGGTAACCATGGCGCGATAGTCGAGCGCCGCCT
>JBCBHB010000602.1:0-2368 GCA_038526025.1 Pseudomonadota bacterium | reverse complement strand
ACTGGGTTCGGCTTTCGCCACGGGCTCGCCTTCGCGTCGACGACCGGTGCGGCGGCGGCTCTCGCTCTCTCCGGCGCGTCACCCGCCCCCATCGCCAGCGAAGACAGCCTGCATGATACCCTCGCCGGCCTGCCCGTGGCCACGCTGCGGCTCTCGCCAGACACCTGCCAACTCCTGCGCCGGTTCGGTCTCACCCGCATCGGCCAGCTCTACGGGATCGACCGAAAGGCCCTGGCGCGCCGGTTTGCCTCGCGCGAGGCCGCTGATGCCGTGCTCCTGCGGCTCGACCAGGCGCTTGGCCTGCGCCATGAAGCCCTCGCCACGCTGCGGCCCGCGCCGGACTACAGCGCGCGCCTGGAATGCCCCGAACCGCTGCTGCACCTGGACGGCGTGCGTGCGGGCCTGGAAACGCTGATGGAGCGCCTGACCGGCGATCTCGGCGCCCATGGCTGCGGCGCACGCGGCTTCAGACTGAAGGCGTTTCGCAGCGACGGCACGCTCGCCCAAGTACAGGTGCGCGCCGCCCGGCCCGTGCGCAAACCGGCCCATGCCCTGCGCCTGTTCGAGGAAGAACTGGACGCGATCGATCCCGGCTTCGGCATCGACCTTCTCATGCTGGAAGCCGAGCGCGTCGACGGGATGGAGGCCGGCGCGCCGGCGCTCTCGGCGGCCCTGGCTGGCGGAGATGTAGACGAGACGGAACTGGCCGCCCTGGCTGACAGGATTTCCGCGCGCCTCGGCCAGGGATCGGTGCAGGTCATCGCCCCGAATGAGAGCCACGTCCCCGAGCGGGCCGAGACGCGCGAGGCCTATAGCGGCGCGTTGCCGGACTGGCCTGCCCCCTGCCCCAGCAATCCGCCCCGCCCGCTCAGCCTGTTTGCCCGGCCCGAGCCGATCGACGTGCTCGCCGAAGTGCCCGACGGTCCACCACTTAACTTCGTCTGGCGGCGCGTGCCCCGCCGGGTCGCGCGGGCCGACGGGCCTGAACGGATCGCGCCGGAATGGTGGCAGGATGCAGGCGCCACCGCAGACCTGCCCGGCCCGGACGGCCCAAAACGCGCGCGGGATTATTACCGCATCGAGGACGAAGCCGGCCGGCGTTACTGGGTGTTCCGCCACGGGCTTTACGAGGATGGACGCGGCGGCCCGCCCGCCTGGTATGTCCACGGGCTGTTTGCCTGATGGAGTACGCAGAGCTTCAGGTCACGACCAATTTTTCCTTCCTGCGCGGCGCCTCCCATGCGGAGGAATTGGTGGCGACGGCAAAGGCCCAGGGCGTCTCGGCGATTGGTATTTGCGACCGCAACACGCTGGCCGGCGTGGTCCGGGCCCATGCCGCGGCCAAGGAGGCCGAACTCGATCTCGTGGTCGGCGCACGCCTCGACCTCACCGATGGGCCGAGCCTCATCTGCTATCCCACCGACCGGGCCGCCTATGGCCGGCTGTCCCAGCTGATCACCAAAGGCAAACGCGCCGCGCCGAAGGGCGAGTGCCACATCTCCCTCACCGATGTGATCGCCCACAGCGACGGACAGATTTTCATCGCTGTGTCGCCCGCCCGCCCCGACGGCGACTTCGAGGCCACCCTCTCCCGCCTGGCCGCCCTCTGGCCGGGGCGGCTCTACCTCGCCGCCAGTCACACCTATTCCGGCCGCGATCGCCAGAGAATTGCCGCACTGGCCGAGCTTGGCGCACGCACCGGCGCGCCCATCGTGGCCACGGGCGATGTGCTCTACCACACGCCCGCCCGGCGCCCGCTCCAGGACGTGGTCACCTGCATTCGCGAGCATTGCACAATTCAGACTGCGGGATTTCGCCTGAACGCCAATGCCGAGCGCCACATCAGCAGTCCGCAGGAGATGGCGCGCCTCTTCAAGGGCTTCGAGCCGGCCCTGGCGCGCACGGCAGAGATCGCGAGCCGCTGCACCTTCTCCCTCGATGAGCTCGCCTATGAATACCCCGACGAGCCGGTCGCGAAGGGAAAAACCCCGCAGCAGCACCTGGAAGACCTGACCTGGGCAGGCGCCGACTGGCGCTATCCCGGCGGCGTGCCTGCGCGCGTAGAGGCCGCGCTGAGGAAGGAGCTCTCGCTGATCGCGGAGCTGCACTATGCGCCCTACTTCCTCACCGTGAACGACATTGTCGCCTGGGCGCGCGGCGAAGGCATTCTCTGCCAGGGGCGCGGCTCGGCGGCCAATTCGGCGGTTTGCTACGTGCTCGGCGTGACCAGTGTCGATCCCGACACGACCAACCTCCTGTTCGAGCGGTTCATCTCAAAGGAGCGGCGCGAGCCGCCCGACATTGACGTGGATTTCGAGCATGAGCGCCGCGAGGAGGTGATCCAGTACATCTATCGCCGCTATGGCCG
>JBCBHB010000601.1:0-2380 GCA_038526025.1 Pseudomonadota bacterium | reverse complement strand
CACCGCCCCGCCCGAGCCCGGGGACATCTACATCGTCAACGACCCCTATCTCGGCGGCACGCATCTGATGGATGTCCGCTTCGCCCGTCCCTTCTACCGTCCGGGGCCGGAAGGCCCCCGCCTCTGGTGCTGGCTCTCCAATACCGGTCACTGGCCGGACACGGGCGGCGCGGTGCCCGGCGGCTTCTCCGCCTCCGCCACGGCCGTGGAGCAGGAAGGCCTGCGCCTGCCGCCGGTAAAGCTCTTCAAGAAGGGCGCCATGGATGCGGAGATCTACGCGATCATCTGCTCCAACATCCGGGTCGCGGACCAGCGCATCGGCGACGTGAAGGCCCAGGCCGCCGCGCTCGACCTCGGCGCCGCCCGGCTCGACGCGCTGCTCGACCGCTATGGCGACGCGACGGTCGAGGCCGCCATCGCCGAGCTCCGCGCCCGTGCCGCCGCCCAGATGCGCGCCCATATCGCCGGGATCCACGATGGCCCGGCCGATGGCCCCGCTGGCAGGCGCTGGGAGGGCCGCGCCTTTCTCGACAGCGACGGCGTGGTGAACGAGCCTCTCGAGATCCGCCTCGCCATCTGGCGTGCCGGTGCGGATCTGGTCTTCGACTTCGCCGGCTCCTCGCCCCCCTGCGCCGGGCCGATGAATTCCGTCTGGGCGACGACGCTCTCCTCGGTCTGCCTCGCCATGCGCCATATCTTCCCGGACGTGGCGCTCTCCGCCGGCGCCTTCGAGCCGCTGCGCGTAATCCGGCCCGAAGGCACCTTCCTCGATGCGCGCTATCCCCGCCCGGTCTCCGGCTGCGCGGCCGAGGTCAGCCAGCGCATTGCCGAGGCGGTCTTCAACACGCTCGCCCCCGCTTTGCCGGACCGCGTCACCGCCGCCCCCGCCGGCACCTCCGGCAATTTCGCGCTCGGCGGGCACGACCCGGCGGGCGATGGCGGCCCGCAAAGCCCCGCAGGCCGCGGCTTCGTGATGTACCAGCTCTCCGGCGGCGGCTATGGCGGCGGGGCCGGCGGCGACGGTCTCACCAATGGCTGCTCCACCATCGGCATCTCGAAAGCCCCGCCGGTCGAGATCATGGAGCAGCAGTTCCCCGTCCTCTATCGCCGCTACGCGCTCCGCGAAGGCTCGGCCGGGGTGGGCCGGCACCGCGGCGGCTTCGGGCTCGACTACGAGATCGAGCTTCGCCGCGGCGCCGCCCGCGCCAGCTTCGTCATGGATCACGGCCGTGACGGCCCGCCCGGTGCCCTCGGCGGCGGCCCCGGCGCACCCAACAGCGTCGAGATCACCCGCAACGGCCAGACCTTCACGCCGGAGCATCTCTCCAAGGCGCAGGACATCCCCCTCGCGCCCGGAGACAGCGTGCGCGTCGGCACCCCCGGCGGCGGCGGCTGGGGCGACCCGTTGAGCCGCCCGCCAGAAGAGGTGGCCGAGGATGTCCGCCTCGCCCGCCTCGCGCCTGAGGCCGCCCGCCGCGACTATGGCGTGGTGCTCACCCCGGAGGGCGCCGCCGACCACAGCGCGACCGAGACCCTCCGCCAGAGCCGCCGCGGCTGACCCGCCCCAGCCTCGTTCCCAGCATGGACCGAAGCGGAACCCTCCGCCTCTCGCGCTGCGCCGGCAATTGCAGAGACCACAAGAAAGTATCCCGGCGACCAGCCGGGATGCCGCTTACCTCGAGGGCGCAGCGTCGGCGGGTTCCAGCAGGGTGAGCGTGCGTGCCGCCAGCGCCGGCCGGGCTCCGTTCTCGATCTCGACCGTCGCATCCAGCGTCAGCAGCAGGCCCGTGCGCGCCTGCTGCACCCCTGCCGCCTCGAGCAGCAGCCGCACCCGGCCCCCTGCGGGTACAGGGACCGGAAAGCGCAGCCGGTCGAGCCCGTAATTCACCAGCCGCACACAGCCCGAGAAATCCAGCACCCCGTCCCTCAGCCGTGGCAGCAGCGCGAGCGTGAGATAGCCATGCGCGATAGTCCCGCCGATCTCGCGGGCCGCCCGCGCCCGGTCCACATGGATCCACTGCCGGTCCCCGGTGGCCTCGGCGAAAGCGTCAATCATCGCCTGGTCCACCAACAGCCAGGGTCCCGGCCCGAACCGTCGCCCCACTGCGGCCGGTACATCCGCGTAATCCAGCGTCTCCATCGCGCTCACATCCGCACGCTCAGCCCGCCATCCACCACCAGCACCTGGCCCGTGATGTAGCTTGCAGCGGGGCTCGCGAGAAACAACACCGCCGCCGCCACCTCTTCCGGCCGTCCCCAGCGCGGGATCGCCGCCCGCTCGGTCAGAAAGGCGGTCACCGCCGGGTCCTGCGCCAGCGCTTCGTTGGCCTCCGTCAGCGTGAAGCCCGGCGCCACGGCGTTCACGCGAATGCCCGCGCCA
>JBCBHB010000600.1:0-2380 GCA_038526025.1 Pseudomonadota bacterium | reverse complement strand
CGACGGGATCGCGATGGGGCAACAGGCCTATCTGGTCCGCGCAGCCCCGGTTTTTCCGAGCGGGGACTGGTGCGGCCAAGTGCTCGACGCGGACGCCAGGGGCAGCGACGGCGCGCCGCCCGCATCAGGGACCAAAGAGGCGCCGCTCCGCCGTGCGCCACCGCCCGGCGCGGAACGGCGGGCCCTTGGCGCGCGGCTCGAAACCGGCGTGGCCGCCTTCGACGCCGCACTGCCGCTCTGCCGGGGCCAACGGCTCGGCATCTTCGCCGGCAGCGGGGTCGGCAAGACGCTCCTGCTCCGCCACCTTGCGGACAGCGTGGCGGCGGATGTCGTGGTCATAGCACTGATCGGGGAGCGCGGGCGTGAGGTGGGCGAGTTCCTGCACACCACCATGTCCGGCAGCGCGGCCGGACGAACGGTCGCGATTGCCGAGACATCCGACGCTGCACCCACCCGCAAGCGCCGGGCCGCCTGGCTGGCGATGAGCGTTGCGGAACACTTCCGGGACGAGGGGGCCCATGTCTTGCTGCTGATGGACAGCGTGACCCGGTTCGCGGAGGCCCATCGCGACGCGGCGCTGGCGGCGGGGGAGCTGCCGGCTCTGCGGGGTTTCCCAGCCTCTACCGCGGGTACCGTCGCCGCGCTCTGCGAGCGGGCCGGACCCGGGCGGCACGGCTCGTCGGGCGACATCACCGCGATCTTCACGGTTCTGGTCCAAGGCTCCGATCTCGACGAACCGATCGCGGATCTCTTGCGCGGGACCCTGGACGGGCATGTGGTGCTCGACCGGGGGATCGCCGAGCGTGGGCGCTTCCCGGCGATCGATCTTGCCCGCTCGCTTTCGCGCTCGGCCCCCGCGGCCTGGAGTGAGGACGAGGCAGCTTTGGCGGCAGCGCTCCGCGCGAGCATCGCGCAGCGCGAAGAGCTTCTGCCAATGGTGCGTGCCGGTCTGCATGTACCCGGGGCGGATAGTGCCGCGGACGCTGCACTCGCCGCCTTCCCTGCCCTTGACGCCTTTCTCGGCAGACTCGAGCCAGCGCCGGCGGCCGGGTGGGCGTTCGATGCATTGGGCAAGCTGCTTCCGAAGGCACCGGTGCATCATGCCGCGTCCAGGTCTGATGCCGCAGGCACCCGAAGCTCGCCCGGTTAGAAACGCGACGCCGCGAGGTTCGCCGTCCCGACACTGCCGAGCGGGCTTGATTGCAGGAGCGTGAGCGCCGCTGAGCCAGGCGTGCTCGCTGCGGGGCCCTGCGCCACAGCGCTCGCGAACAGAAATCGCTCAACCGCCTCTTCCGCCAGCGCCGGGTCGGCGAAGACCGCCGGCGACGAGCCACCGAACACCTGCTCGGACCGCTCTTGAAGACGCGTTACCTGGAGATCGATGTCGAGCGACCCGATGCTCTCGGGCAACCCGAGAGCGCCTAGCACAACCAATCGCAGCGGCTCCGAGCCGATGATGCGGAACCAGCCGCTCCGATCGACGGACGGGCTCCCGGCGATCTCCGTGATCTCACGGCGGAAGTTCAGCGCGAGCCGAAGATCAACATCGATATCGCCTACCGCGCGCTCGAACTGGCGGACGCGGTACCGCTCGGTGATGTCCTGGCGAACGCTTTCCTGATCGAGACGGTTGCCCAAGTCGCCGAAGCCCAGCGCGGCGGCGAAGCGAGCCCAGGCGGGGTCAACCAGTCGGTTGGCGAGCGAGTCGGGGTTGATCGTCCCTTCTTCCAACACCTTGCGAATGAGCGCGCGCTTCGGCAGTTCCTCCTCGAGCCCAAAGGCACCGAGGGCGACCTTGAGGAGCTGACGATCCGCAACGAGCTCACCGGCGGACTGAACCGAACCCGCCCGCGCCAAGAAGTCTTCCATCTCGCGTTGCAGTTCGGGGCTCTTCGAGAACGTGTCCAACTGTCGGTCGTAGGTTCGGTCCAGCAGCTTCAGCCCGGCCACACCGCCGGTTGGTATTGCCGGCGGGATCATTCGCCGGCTCCCCGCCAGGCGGTCGAGTAGCGTCCTTCTCCGCCACCCCCGAGCGCCGGACCGCCGTGTCGACCCGAAGCTGTGGCTGGCGCGGACGGCTTCGGCCTGTCGAGTGTTGCAGACGGTCGCGGCGCCGCGTTCACAGGACCGGCCTGCAGGTTCCCAGCGGGCTGGCCCTTCAGCAACTGCTCCTCCACCGGCAGAAGCTGACGCAAGCGGCGGAGGCACCCGTAGAAATTTCGCTGGCCGAGTTCGCGGGCCGCCTCGTCGAGCGCCGCGCAACTTGTCAGACCGCTTAGGGCGTCCCGCAGCTGGGCGATGCCGCTCTCGAGCTCGCGCGCCGACGCCTCTGCGTCAGCTTCTGCCGGTGGAGGAGCAGTTGCTGAAGGGCCAGCCCGCT
>JBCBHB010000599.1:0-2380 GCA_038526025.1 Pseudomonadota bacterium | reverse complement strand
CGCCGCGGCGCTCCCTCACCGCTCGCATCGTAGAGCGCGAACCCCACCGTCGGCGCCGCGAGGGCGAGCCTGCGCAGGGTCTCCCCCACGGCCTGCGCCTCGGCCTTCGGGCTTTTGAGAAAGCCGAGCCGCGCGGGTGTGGCCGAGAAGAGATCCCGCACCGTTACGGTCGTGCCGGGGCCGCGCGCCGCCGGGCGAACGGGCCCGAGCACCCCGCCGCTCACCTCCAGCGCCGCCGCGGCACTCTCGCCCGCCGCCCGCGTCACGATCTCGAGCCGAGCCACCGCGCCGATCGAGGGCAGCGCCTCCCCCCGAAAGCCGAGCGTGGTGATGTTGACGAGGTCCGTCCCGTCGATCTTGGAGGTGGCATGCCGCGCCAGCGCCAGCGGCAGCTCCGATGCCGGGATCCCCGCGCCGTCGTCCTCCACGCGGATCAGCGTCCGCCCGCCATCCGCCAGCGTCACCTGGATCCGCCGCGCCCCGGCATCGAGCGCGTTCTCCACGAGCTCCTTCACCGCCGATGCGGGCCGCTCCACCACCTCTCCCGCCGCAATCCGGTTCTGCGACGCCGCATCGAGCTGACGGATGGGCCGGCGTGCCCGCGGGGTGTCCGGCCTCGCCCGGTTTGCAGCAACGGAATGCACGGTCATCCCTCGATCTTGTGGTCTGCTTCGCTCAGACCACTATCGATAGCAGATGAACGGAGGGTGGCCAAGCATGCGCTGCGCCGGCCGCATGCCCGCCAGGCGCGCTGGACGATGGACGCGCCGCGGGCACGATGCTGCGCGCGGGAAGGGGGTAGACGCGGCGCCCTGAACAGCGGGCGCCGCGCTTGGAGGCGTCAGAGGCCGGCCGGCTGGCCCACCACAACCGTCGACAGCGCGTCCGCATCGAGCAGACGGGCCGCCACCCGGGCGATGTCATCGGCCGTCACCGCTTCGACCAGGCCGTTGCGCTTGGCGATATAGTCGAGGCCCAGGTCGTATTCCTGCGCGGCCACCAGGAAGCCCGCGATCTTGCCGTTCGAATCGAACCGCAGCGGGAAGGCGCCGGTCAGGTAGCGCTTCGCATTCGCCAGCTCTTCCTCCGTCACCCCGCCCTCGGCCATGCGGCGCCATTCGGCGGCAATCACGTCGAGGCTTTCGCCGATCCGCTCATTCGCCGTCTGCACCTGGCCGAGATAGAGCGGCGCGCCGTCGATATCGGCGAGATAGGCGAACACCCCGTAGGCGAGGCCCCGCTTCTCCCGCACCTCCGTCATCAGCCGCGAGGAGAAGCCGCCGCCCCCCAGCACGTAGTTCATCACGAAGGCGGGGATGTAGTCCGGGTCGTCGCGCGGGATGCCCGCATGGCCGAACACGGCGACGGATTGCGGGATGTCGAGGCTCACCACCTCAACCCCCGGCGGCGGGGCCACCACCGGGTCGGCCGGCAGCGCCGCATCCGCCGGCGCCGTCTCCGGCAGGCCTGCAAGCATCTGGTCGACCATTCGGCCCGCCCGCTCGGCATCGATGGCGCCCACCACGGCCACATGGACCCGGTCGAGGCTCATCAGCCGCCCGCGCTGGGCCACCAGATCGTCGCGCGTGATAGCGCCCACGCTCTCCGCCGTGCCGCTCACCGTGCGGCCGTAGGGGTGATCGGGGAAGAGGCGCTTGTAGAAGGCCTTCGAGGCCTGGGCCCGCGGGTCCGTCTCATCAGCAGCGATGCCCGAGAGCGCCTGGGTCCGCACCCGCTCGATCGCGTCCTGATCGAAGCGCGGGCGCACCAGCCGGTCGTTCAGCAGCGCCGCCGCTTCCTCGACATTCTCCGCGAGCATGCGCGCCGTCACGCTCACGCTGTCCCGCCGGGTCGAGAAGCCGAAGCGGGCGTTCAGCGCGTCCGCGGCCTCGGAGGCCGCCACCGCGTCGCGATCCGCCGCGCCTTCGTCGAGCAGCCCCATGGTCAGTCGGCTCACGCCTTCGCGTCCTTCGGGATCGAGCCGCGCGCCGCCCTCGAAGCTGATCTCGACGGACACGATGGGGATCGTCGCGGCTTCGAGATGCCAGAACACCGTGCCGTTCGGGCTCGTCTCCTCGGTCACCGGCAGCGAAAACGTCGTCTCCGCCGCGGCAAGCGCCGGCAGGAACAGCGACCCGGCAACGACGGTGGCCAGCATCCTCAACCGGCTCATCGGGATCATCGCGCTCATCCTGCCTTCTCCTCGCTCTCGGTCAGCCGGCCGGTGACGGAGGCTTCGGGGCGCAACAGCTCGCGGGCCACCCGCTGCACGTCCTCGGCCGTGACGGCATTGAGCACCTTCGGCCATTCGTGAATGTCCTCGACGCTAAGCCCCAGCACGGCCGCGCTGCCGTAGAGCCGCGCGAGGCGGGACTGGTCG
>JBCBHB010000598.1:0-2397 GCA_038526025.1 Pseudomonadota bacterium | reverse complement strand
GAATTTCACCGAGGCTGCAACTTCTGCGGGACGACCCATCGGCGACTGCATGCAACAGTCAGCGAGCATCTGCGTCGCTGAGCCTCGCCATGGGCCGCAACAGTCTGCCGCTCAGCGGATGCCGCGGGCGAGGTCCTGCTCGATGGTCATGGGGCCGGTCACGCCCGTGATCCGCGCGCGGTAGATGTAGATGCCCTCCATCACCCGCTGCACGTAGTTCCGGGTCTCGTTGAAGGGGATCATCTCCATCCAGTCGATCATGTCGACCTCGCCACGGAGCGGGTGGCCATAGTCCAGCACCCAGTCATCCACCCGGCCCTTGCCGGCGTTGTAGGCCGCAGCCGCGAGGACATAGGAGCCGCCCAGCTGGGAGATGCGGCGGGCGAGGTAGGTTTGGCCGAGGCGCGCGTTGTACCGCCAGTCCGCCGTCAGCCGTGCGGCCGAGTAGGGCTCACCGATCCAGCCGGCAACCTTGCGGGCGGTGCCGGGCATGAGCTGCATCAGTCCGCGCGCGCCCGCATGGCTGACGGCCCGGGGGTTGAGCTCCGTCTCCTGGCGCGCGATCGACATGGCGAGCGCCGGTTCGACCGCCGTGACGTAAGACGAAAGCTCGGTCACCGGGTAGTAGGACGCGTGCAGGACCACGCCCTTGCGTGCCGCCTTCTTCGAGACGCGGACCGCGAGATGCTCCTGCCCGATGGCGAGGGCGAGGCCGGCGAGACCTTGCAGTTCCCGCTCGTCCCGCGCCCGCTCGGCCAGGTGCGCGAAGCTCTGCCAGGCCAGGCTGTCCTCGCCGGCGTAGTGCATGATGGTTGCCATGCGCGCGGCATCGGATGTCTCGACCGGTGTGGAGCGCCAATCGGGCAGTGCGCCTTCGGCAAGGGCCGGATCGCCGGCCATGCCGATGCGCGCCGCCGCGAGCTGGCCGTAGAACGAGGTCTGGTGGACCGCGCCGCGCGCATAGGCGGCACGCGCGCCCGCGAGATCGCCATCGGCTTCCGCCGCCCGCCCGATCCAGTAGCCCGCACGGCCGAGGGAGATCGGCGTCTCGACCGCAGTCTCGAAGCGCTCGAAATGGCTCCGGGCGAGCTTTGCGTCGCCGAGCTTGCGGAGCGCGATCCACCCGGCCACCCATTCCAGGTCCGCATGGTCGTAGCCTATCGCGGGCGTGGTGAAGTGCCGGCTGGCAAGGCGATAGGCGAGCTCCTTGCGCCCCTCCCGCGCCGCGCGGCGGGCAAGGCGAACGCGGCGGTTCGCCCACCGGCCCGGCGCGCCGAGGCTGGCGGCGGTCCGGCTCACACGGTCGAGATACCGCTCGGCCTCATCGTAGCGCCGCGCCTTCCAGAGCCGCGAGAACTGGGCCCAGTTCTCCGCTGCCTGACCGGTCAGCGTGCCGTAACGCGAGGGGCTGTCGGCGCGCGTACCCAGCACAGCCTTAGCGAGCTGTTCCTGGCCCGGCCAGTCCCCCCGCCGTGCGGTGAAGGACTGATACTCCGCAACGGTGCCCTGGCCGGCCCTGAGCTTGCGCCAGACAACGATGTCCCGCACCACCGGGTCGCCCGAGCGGGCCGCCATGGCTTCGGCTGCCGCCCAATCGCCCCGCTCGCCGAGATCAAGCGCCGCCCGCACCGTGTCCCCCTGCCGTTCGGCAGCGGCAAGGTCGAAGGCCCATGCCGACGGTCCGGCGAAAAGCGTGGCTAAGATGAAGAGAGGCGCTGCAAGAGAAATCGCGCGCATAGATAATGTTCCTGTCCCTTGGCCCGCGGCGGCGGAGCCGTTGCTGCTCGCCGAGCGCCGCCGGTTCCCGATCTTGCGCCCGTCGAGAGAGGATAGCACGCGGCGTGGGCATGCTGAATGACAAAGACCTGAAGCCGCAAAATTGATGTGTGGTTAACAATCAGCGCCCGGCGAACGGTTGCGGCCCTTGCCGCACGAAGCGCCACCGCCTAATGCTGCCGCCCGCCCGGGCACGCCACACTGTGCCGGGTTTGGCCCATCAGGCGGCCCGCTTGGCGGGGCGCCGCAGTTTCCGAAGGGGACGTCATGACCACCCCCCTCCTGCGCGGCTCCATGCCCGCGCTTGTTACGCCGATGGCGGAGGGCCGGATCGACGAAGCGGCGCTCGCCGCGCTCGTCGAATGGCAGATCCGCGAGGGCAGCCATGGCATCGTGCCCGTGGGCACGACCGGCGAGAGCCCGACGCTGAGCCATGAGGAGCACCGCCTCGTGGTCGAGCACGTGGTGAGGGTGGCGGACAAACGGGTGCCGGTGGTCGCGGGCGCAGGCTCGAACGCGACCGTGGAGGCCGTGGGCCTAGCGCAGCATGCGGAGAGCGTGGGGGCAGACGCGGTGCTCGTGGTCACGCCCTACTACAACAAGCCGACCCAGGCGGGTCTG
>JBCBHB010000597.1:0-2403 GCA_038526025.1 Pseudomonadota bacterium | reverse complement strand
GATCAAGATGCGAGCAAGCAGTCCGTCCGACCAATGGAGCTCCAGCGTCTCGCTGCCATCGAAAGTCGGAAACGCAGGATCGCCGCTCGACCCGTTGAAGCTGTCATAGTCAAGTCCACCAAAGACGAACGTACCGTTCTCAGGCACCGACAGGCCGAGGTAAGAGGCGGTAAAGAAGCTGTTGGCCGCGCCGGGAACCGCGTTTGAGAAGATAGGCGCCGGGATCGGTACGGCGCCGTCGCCAAAAATCGGCGTTATGCCGCTCCCGTCGTCGACACCGAGATCGATTACAAAACTTGTCAGAACGGGACTTCTAAGATTGGTAATCGTACCGCTCTCGAAGAACTGCCCTGTGTCGATCGTCGCAACCGTCTCAGCTATGCTGGAGGTAACGAAAGTAAGGCAGGAGATAGTGGCGATAGCAGCTGCGCTGACACGCATGGCGCAATTCCCCTTCTGAAATTATGTCTCCTAAGACAACCAGAAGGATAGTGCCCTCCCCACGCGAAGGTTTCGTGACACCACTTCCATTGGCGATATCGCGCTTTCATTAGAGGCGGCGATACAGACGTCCTACCCAGCTCAGCACTCAGCGCGCGTGAAGATGAGACGCAGGCCGGCATAACCGAAGACGGCGGCGAAGGCCGCTTCGAGCCCGCGCCGCACCCGGCCGTAGAACGCCATCGCCGGCGGCAGGGAGAGCACCAGCGCATAGCCTGCATAGATCGCGAAGCCCATTGCCACGCAGGCCAGGGTCACGGTCACCAGTTCCGCAAACCCCGCCCCCGCAGGCAGGCCGATGGCCAGCACCGCGATCCAGGCAAGCACGGCCTTGGGGTTGAGGAGGTTGAGCAGCAACCCGCGTCGGAAGGCGACGCGCCCCTCCACGGCCGGTGCCGCAGGCTCGCCGGCGCCCGCGCGCCAGGCGCTGCGGGCGGAAACCCAGGCGAGGTAGAGCAGATAACCACCGCCGAGGAGCCGCAGCACCAGGAGGGCGGTCGTGCTCTCGAGCATCAGCGGCCCGAGGCCCGCGGCCGCCAGCACGCCCCAGAAGGCGAGCCCCACGGCCAAACCGGCGCCGAGCGCGAGGCCCGCCGCGCGGCCATGCGCCATGGCCGTTGCAGCGACCGCCAGCGTCGCCGGCCCCGGGGAGGCCGCCGCCACGAAGAAGGCGAGGAGAGGGGCCGCGAGAAAGGCGAGACCCTCCATCAGGCCACATCCTCCCCGAAGGCGTCGCGCCGGGCCTTGTCCATCACCTCCCGCATGCGGCGGATGGCACTGTCGAGCCCCGAGAAGATCGCCTCGCCGATCAGGAAGTGCCCGATATTGAGCTCCATCACCTCCGGGAAGGCCGCCACGGGCCCCGCGGTCTCGAAGGTGAGGCCATGGCCCGCATGCACCTCGAGACCAAGCTTGTGGGCGAAGGCCGCCATCGCCCGCAGGCGCTCCAGCTCCGCATCGCGCTCCTCGAACCGGCCCTCGGCATGGGCATCGCAATAGGCGCCGGTATGCAGCTCGATCACCGGCGCACCGATGCGCGCGGCACTCTCGATCTGGCGCTGGTCGGCCGCGATGAAGATCGACACACGGCAACCCGCATCGGCCAGCGGCGCGATGAAATGGGCGAGCCGGTTCTCGTCCGCCGCCACTTCGAGCCCGCCCTCGGTGGTCCGCTCCTCGCGCCGCTCCGGCACGATGCAGACGGCATGCGGCTTGTGACGCAGCGCGATGGCCTGCATCTCGTCCGTCGCCGCCATCTCGAAGTTGAGCGGCAGGGTCAGCTCCGCCATCAGCCGCTCGATATCGCGGTCGGTCATGTGCCGGCGATCCTCGCGCAGATGCGCGGTGATCCCGTCCGCCCCCGCCACCTCGGCGATGCTGGCCGCGCGCAGGGGATCGGGATGCGCGCCACCGCGGGCGTTCCGGATGGTGGCCACATGGTCGATGTTGAGACCGAGGCGGAGTTTACCGAGCGGCTGCGTGAGCGGCTCGGCGTCGGGCCCGGAAAAGTTAGGCATTATCTCCCTCCCCTGCGTCGTGCGTGGCGTAGGCTTCGAGTTCACGGTCGATCTCGCGCCGCCGCGCCGCCTGCGCCTCTTCGAGCTTCTTGCGCCGGCGCGTCTGGTAGGCGTCCACCGCCGGGCCAATGATGATATAGCAGATCGCGCCTGTCACGAGCCCCGGGACGACGCCGCCGATGAGGTAGGGCAGGAACACCTCGTCGAAGAACACCAGCAGACCGTCGAGCATTGAAGGCCCGTAGCCCACCCAGCTCTTCATCGTCTGCCAGATCGAGTTGAACGCGTCTCCGAAGGCGTCCGTCACCGCCTCGAAGTCCGAACCGCCTTCCCCGCGCCCAAGGATCAGCCGCCCGACATAGAGGGAGGCGGTGGAGATGAAGGG
>JBCBHB010000596.1:0-2412 GCA_038526025.1 Pseudomonadota bacterium | reverse complement strand
CGAGCGACTCGTAGAGCAGCGCACTGTCCGTGCCCGAGGCGAAGGCCCGGACCTCGGCAGCCGCGTCGAGCGTGAAGATCCGGCCATCGGCGGCGACGGGTGCGCTGGTGATCCGCGCCTCGTCGCTGTTCCCGGTGCCGGCATCGGCGGTCCAGATGCGTTGCAGCGAGGCGGGACCCGAGAGATGGCCGGCATTGTGCGACGGCACCGCGTTGGTCTGGGTCCAGGCCTCGAGCTCGCGCGGCGGCGGCAGGGGCGCACCGCCGGTGGGTGCCACCACGGCATCGGCACTGGGGAAGCTGAGCGCGGGGCCGGCATTGGCCGCCGCCTCCTCCTCGCCCTCGGGCAAGGGCTCGGTGATCGAGGTACTCCGCTCCCCGCGCACGGGGATGCGCGTGCCCTCGAGGCGATCCTCGTCGTCGAAGAGGCTGCACGCCGTCGGCAGGAGCAGGACGGCGAGAAGGGCGAGCGGGCGGCAGGCGCGGCGGCTGAGGGAACGGCTCACTGACCCACCTCCCCCGTGGTGCCCGAGGGCGGCAGCGTCTGCATCAGCGCGCTTGCCCGGGCACGGGTCTCCCCGGTCGCGGTCGGCTCGGTCATGATCGTCGCGAGATCGGCGCGGGCGCCCGGAATGTCACCATCGTTGAGCCGCAGCGTGGCCCGGAGCTCGAGCGCCAGCGGACGGTAGAGCGCGCCGGGCATAGCCATTTCATCGAGCGCCGGCAGCATGGCAGCCGGCTCGCCGAGCGACGCGCGGAGCCGGATGGCCTCGAGCCGGGCGAGGGCGCGGTACCGCTCGGGCTGGGCCTGATCATCGGCGATCGCGTCGTAGAGCGTGGCCGCTTCGGCGCGCTCCCCCGCCGCGGCCTGGGCCTGGGCCGCACGCAGGCGGGCGATGAGCTGTGCGCCGCCGGAGACCTCCTCCGCGATCGCCTGTGCCGTTGCCGGCTCGGCCTCCTGCGCCTGGAGAAGCAGGCCGCCATTTTCGGCCGCACGCTGTTCCTCGAGCGCGTCCCAGTAGGCGAGGCCTGCAGCGATGGCGACCACCAGAAGGATGCCGCCGATGATGTAGGGCCCGTAGGCTTTCCAGTAGCGGAGCATCCGGTCCTGCCGGACTTCCTCCGTCACTTCGCGGATGAAACTGTCGGTATCGCTCACGCCGCTCTCTCCCCGTTGGTGGCGCGCACCCTAGTCAAACGCCCGGCCCGTGCAATGCCCAACGCGCAAACGGCATGCCTCCGGCGCTTGCGCCACATGCGCGCTCGCGGGATGGTCTTGAGGTCATTCCTCTCCGGGACACACGATGCCCAGCCCCTCAGCCATGGCAGCGAGATCAAGCACGGCGCGCAACGTGGTGCTCTACCCGTGGCTGCGCTTCTTCCAGGGGCTGATCTTCTGGCAGGCGGTGTGGTTTCTGTACTTCCAGTCCGAGCTTTCCGCCGCCGAAGCCATCCTGCTCTACGCGATCTACGATATCGGGACGACGGCGCTGGAGGTGCCCTCGGGCTGGATGTCGGACCGCGTGGGGCGGCGGTTGACGCTCGTGGCCTCCGCAGCCGTGGGGCTGGCGGGCGGGCTGCTGCTGGCGGTCGGCGACGGCTTTGCGGCCTTTGCCCTGGCGCAGGTGCTGCTGGGGGCGAGCATGGCCTTCGCCTCGGGCACGGACAGTGCGCTGCTCTACGAGTCGCTCGCAGCGGAGGGACGAGAGGCCGAGATCGAGCGGGCCGAGCTCACCGCCTGGCGCTACTCCTTCGCCGCCCTCGCCCTCTCCGCGCTTACCGGCGGGATCATGGCGCTCTGGGAGCCCACCCTGCCCTTCTTTGCCGGCGCGGCCGCCTTCGCCGGCATGCTCTGGGTCGCCCACCGCCTTGCGGAGCCGCCACGAACTGCCCCATCCTTGCCCGAAGGTGGGGAGATCGCCCGGCTCGCGACGCTGGGCGCGGCCTTCCGGGAACCCTTGCTCTGCTGGATCTTCGCCCTCAGCGTGCTGATGTACGGCTACAGTCACATTCCGTTCGTGTTCGGGCAGCCCTTTATCGAGACCGCGCTGGCGGAGGCGGGGCTCGCCGCGGATGCGCCGGCAATCAGCGGCGCGGTCACCACGGCGATGATGCTGCTCTCGCTCCTCGCCTCGCTCGCGGCGGGTGGGCTGCGGCGGCGCATCGGGCTTGCCGCAACGCTGCTTCTGGCCTTCGGCATGCAGATCGCCCTTGCCGGCATGCTGGCGCTGACGAACGACATGATCGCCATAGCGCTTCTCTTCCTGCGCATGGTGCCGGATGCCCTTTCCCGCCCCTTCATCCTCGCCCGCATTCAGCCGATGCTGGCGAGCGAGAGCCGCGCGACGTATCTCTCACTCCAAAGCTTCTCCGGTCGCCTCTTGTTCGCGGGCTCCCTCATCTTGGCCTCCGC
>JBCBHB010000595.1:0-2417 GCA_038526025.1 Pseudomonadota bacterium | reverse complement strand
CCAGTCGACCGTCCTGTACCCCCCGGCCAGGGCAGGGGATGCGATGCAGATCGCCAGCGCCGCAATGCTGAGAAACCGGACCACCATGTGCCTTCCTCCGCTCATCCGGCAGTCCGACAGTCAGCCGGCGGCCGTTGTCCTGTTGTCGGGGGTCAGCATGCGCGTGGTCGCCCCATGCGTCAATTGCGCCGCCGCCGCCGCCGCCGACGACGACGACGACGACGCGAGCGGGCAGGGCAGCCGGATCGTGAAGGTGCTGCCTTCCCCGGCGCCGCTCTTCAGCGTCAGCGTCCCTCCCATCGCCTCCACGAGCCGCCGGGCAATGGGCAGGCCCAGGCCCGTGCCGCCGAAGCGCTGGCACGTGTCGCTCTCCGCCTGGATGAAGGCTTCGAAGATCGCCTCCTGCCGCTCGAGGGGGATGCCGATGCCTGTGTCGGACACCGCAATCGTCAGCGCATCGCGCTCCATCTGCGCCGAGACAGCGACCGTTCCGGCCTCCGTGAACTTGGTCGCGTTGCTGATCAGGTTGTGCAGCACCTGGCGCAGCCGCGCCTCGTCCCCCAGGCGCGGTGCCGCAAGACCCTCGCCGACGGTAAGGTCGAACCCCACGCCCTTCTTGCTCGCCCGCGCCCGCTCAAGGGCGGTGACGCATGTCAGCAGCTCGGCCACCACGAAGGGCTCGCGCACCGTCTCCACCGCCTCCGCCTGGGCGCGCGCCAGATCGAGCGTGTCGTTCAGCATCGCGAGCAGCGCTTCGCCGGCGTTCAGGATCAAATCCGCCAGCTCGCGGCGGCGGCTCTCCGGCTCGAGATCCGCGGCCAGCATGTCCGCAAGCGAGATCATGCCGCCAAGAGGGGTCCGTATCTCGTGGCAAAGATGGGCAAAGAACGCCTCCCGCGCCTTTGTCTCCCGCTCCGCGCGGCGCGCCAGGGCCCGCGCCTGCAGCTGCGCCGAGATCGAGGCGGCGAGAACGGTGATCGTCTCCGCATCATCCGCCGACCAGGTGCGCGCCTTTCGGTCGACGGCGCAGAGCGTCCCGACCGCCGTGCCGTCGGGCCCCGTGATCGGCGCGCCCAGATAGGCGACCAGCCGGCCGCTCGTGACCGGTTCATAGGCGTGGTACCTGCCGTCCCGCCGCGCATCTTCGATCGCCAGGAGGCGGCCGGTGGCGCGCACCTCGTGGCACATCGAGTTCTCCAGCGGCGCCATGCGGGTGGAAGCCAGCGGCTCGCTCAGTCCCACATGGCTCTTGTAGATGTGCAGCCCCGCGCGATCGTCGAGGAACGAGACAAAGCTCGTCGGCGCCTTCAGCAGGCGCGCGACCAACGCGGTCACGGCGTCGAACTCAGGCGACGGCGACGCGTTGCAAAGGTCGAGGTCCGAAATCATCGCTGCTCGCTGGTGGCCTTGCAGAAAGCCTACAGCCAACCGGTAAACTGCCAGCGAACGCCCTACCTTTTCGCCGCCCCTTCCCGTCAGCTCCCCTTGAAGTCCGGCCGGCGCTTCTCGATGAAGGCGGCCATGCCCTCGCGCCGGTCCTCGGTGGCGAAGAGCAGCTGGAAGGCCTTGCGCTCCAGCATCAGCCCGGCCTCCAGCGACGCGCTCTCGCCCTGCACGATCGCCTCCTTCACCGCCTGCGCGGCGAAGGGCGGCATGCGCGCGATGCCGAGGGCCATCTTCACCGCCGTGGCCTCCACCTCCGCATCCGGCACGCACTCGCAGGCGAGCCCCATGCGCAGCGCTTCCGCCCCGGTGACGGGCTTGCCCGTGAGGCACATCTTCATCGCGTTGAACTTGCCCACCGCCCGCGTCAGCCGCTGCGTGCCGCCCGCGCCGGGCATGATGCCCACGCGGATCTCCGGCTGGCCGAGCTGCGCCTCCTCGCCCACCACGATCAGGTCGCAGGCCATGGCCAGCTCCAGCCCCCCGCCCATGGCGTAGCCCGATATGGCGGCGATCACCGGCTGCGGCGTCTCCGCCACCGTCTTCCAGTACCGCTCCGAGCGGCGCGCCATGATCTCCACGGCACTTGCCTCGGCGAACTCCTTCAGGTCCGCCCCAGCGGCGAAGGCCTTCTCGTTGCCAGTGAGCACGACGGTCCGCACGCTCCGGTCGTCATGCAGCCCGGCGAAAACCTCGGCCAGCTCCTTGCGCAGCGCCATATTGAGGGCATTCAACGCCGCCGGCCGGTTGAGCCGCACCAGCGCCACCCCCTCCTCCGGCCGCTCCAGAAGCACCAGCTCCGCCATCGCATCCTCCCTGTGTCGTCATGCCGATCTGCGTCGGCGCGTCCCTCCACCCATGCACATAAATTGCGGGGCCGTCTTCCCCTCCGCGTCATCCCTGCTAACGTCTCGCCCAGCCGGGGCGGTCGATCCCGGGGTCAGGGAGGTGAGCCATGAAGACGCCGGACGCGG
>JBCBHB010000594.1:0-2421 GCA_038526025.1 Pseudomonadota bacterium | reverse complement strand
CTCGGCAGGGGGCCTCAACGCGCAAGCGCCGAGGCCAGCGCCCCGGCCGAGCCCCGTCCCGGGGTCTCGATCAACCGCTGAAGACGACAGACATAGGAAGAGCGATGACCGATCATCTCGACGGGATGCCGGAGACCGAGGGCTTTTGCGAGCCCGTGATGCCGGTGGAGACCAAGGCCGAGGCGGCCGCAACCGAGTTCCTCTCGAGCTTCGAGAGCTTCAAGGACGATGTGTCGGAGCGCCTGGGCGCCCTCGACACGCGCATCGGCCAGCTGCAGACGAAGGCCGCCATGCGCCGCCCCGCACTCAGCACCGCAGCCGAGGTCGAGCCGCCGCACCAGAAGGCCTTCGCCGCCTTCCTGCGCCGCGGCGAGGAGGAGGGGCTGCGCGCCCTCGATCTCTCCACCAAGGGCCTCAACACCCAGGTAAACGGCGAGGGCGGCTACCTCGTCGACCCGCGCACCTCGGAGATGGTCTCGAGCGTGCTCCGCGGCAGCGGCTCGCTCCGCGCCATCTCCCGCGTCGTGCAGGTCGAGGCGACGGCTTACGATGTGCTCGTGGATCGCGCGGAGCTCGAGGCTGGCTGGCTCGATGAAGTGACGCCGGCGACCGAGACGACGGGCCCGGTGATCGAGCGCATCTCGATCACGCTGCACGAGCTCTCGGCCAACCCGCGGGCGACGCAGCGTATCCTTGAGGACAGCGCCTTCGATCTGGAAGCGTGGCTTGCGGAGCGCATCGGCGACCGGTTCCGCCGTGCCGAGGCCGCGGCCTTTGTGCTCGGCACCGCGGCGAACCAGCCGAAGGGCTTCCTGACCAAGGACCTGGTGCCGAACGGGACCGAGGCCTGGGGCGAGCTGGGCTACGTGGTTACCGGCACCTCCGGCGGCTTCGACCTCAACGATCCGGGCGATGCGATCGTCGATCTCGTCTACGCGCTCGGCGCCGAGTACCGCGCCAACGGCACCTTCGTGATGAACTCGAAGACCGCCGGCGAAGTGCGCAAGATGAAGGACAACCAGGGCCGCTTCCTCTGGGTCGAGGGCATCTCCGAGGACAACCCGGCGCGCCTTCTGGGCTACCCGGTGCTGCTGGCCGAGGACATGCCGGATATCGGCCCGAACAGCCCGGCCATGGCCTTCGGCGACTTCTCGCGCGGCTACACGATCGCCGAGCGGCCGGATGTGCGCATCCTGCGCGACCCGTACTCGGCCAAGCCGAACGTGGCCTTCTTCGCCACCAAGCGCGTGGGCGGCGACGTGACCGACTTCTCGGCCATCAAGGTTCTGCGGTTCGGCACCGCCTGAGCCTGACTGCAAGCGTTGCGTAGCGTGACTGGCCCCGGCGGGTGCACTGCCGGGGCCGCTTTGTTTGCCCTCGTGCGAGGGCCCTTGGGGCGGTGGAGAGCGACATGATCCTGAGTGAGACTGGGGCCGGGCCGGTGCCGGTGCCGCCCCTGGCAGAGTTCAAAGAGCATCTGCGCCTGGCGCATGGCTTTGCCGACGATGGTGCGGAGGATGCGGTTCTGACGCGGTACCTCGCCGCCGCGGTGGCCGTGGTGGAGCGCCGGGTGGCGCGGGCGCTGGTGCGCCGGGGCTTCACGCTCTCGGTGGCGCGGCTGGAGCGCGATGGCTGCGTGGTGCTGCCCATCGGGCCGGTGACGGCGGTGACGAGCGCGAGCCTTGAGGGCGGGGGCGCCCCGGTCAGCCTCGATGTGAGCGGCTGGTCGGTTGAGCCCTGCGGCACGCGCCAGCGGGTGACGGCCGGCGGCGGCGCGCTGCCGGCGATACCCGCGGGCCGCAGCATGGTGCTGAGCTTCGAGGCGGGCCTGGCGGCGGACTGGGCGGGCGTGCCCGCGGAGCTGGCCCAGGCGGTGATGATGCTGGCCGCCGACTTCCATGCCCGCCGCGGCACGGAGCGGGACAGCGAGGCCGGGCTGCCGCAGGCGGTGATCGCGCTGACGCAGGCCTGGCGGCCGGGGCGGCTCTGATGCGGGCCGTGACACCGAGGCTGACCCGCCGCCTCACGCTCGAGGCGCGGGTGAATACGCCCGATGGCGGCGGGGGGGAGCGGCATGTCTGGGCGCCCCTTGGCACGATCTGGGCGGAGCTCAGGCCAAGCTCGGGCCGCGAGGTTCTGAGCGGTTTGCGCCCCGGCGGCCGCGTGACCCACCGGGTGACCGTGCGCTCCGCCCCCATCGGCTCGCCGCGGCGGCCGGAGGCGGCACAGCGCTTCCGCCTTGGCGCCCGGGTTTTCGACATTCGCGGCGTGGCCGAGGCGGACCCGGCCGATGCCTACCTGACCTGCTTCGTGGAAGAGGGGCCCTACGCATGACGCTCGCACTCGGCTGGCCGCTGCAGGAAGCGGTCTACGCAGCGCTCACCGTCGATCCCGCGGTCCAGGCCCTGGCGCCCGGACGGG
>JBCBHB010000593.1:0-2426 GCA_038526025.1 Pseudomonadota bacterium | reverse complement strand
ATGGGGCCGGGCGCCGGCATGGCGGGCCTCGTGCAGGCCATCGACTACCTCACCGCCTCCAACCGCACGGGCCTCGGCGACCAGGTGCCGGATTTCGAGGACGGCACGCTGAACGCCGAGGGCAAGAACGTCGTCGTCATCGGCGGGGGCGATACGGCCATGGACTGCGTGCGCACGGCGATCCGTCAGGGCGCGAAGTCGGTGAAATGCCTCTACCGGCGCGACCGGGCGAACATGCCCGGCTCCCAGCGCGAGGTGCAGAACGCTGAGGAGGAAGGTGTCGAGTTCCAGTGGCTGACGGCGCCGAAGGGCTTCGTGGGCGACAACCGGGTGACCGCCGTCCGCGCCATCCAGATGCGCCTCGGTGCGCCGGACGCCACGGGTCGCCAGGCACCGGAGGAGGTGCCGGGATCGGATTACTCCGAGCAGGCGGACCTCGCCATCCAGGCACTTGGCTTCGAGCCGGAAGACCTGCCGAAGCTTTGGGGCGTCCAGGGCCTCGAGGTTAGCCGCTGGGGCACGATCAAGGCGGATTTCCGCACCCATGAGACCTCCCTTCCGGGGGTTTATGCGGCGGGGGACATCGTGCGCGGCGCCTCCCTCGTGGTCTGGGCGATCCGGGACGGGCGCGAGGCGGCGGACGCCATTGCCGAGCGGCTGCTTTCGGGCGCCGCGGTGGCGGCGGAATGAGCGGGGCTGCCGAGGGCGCGTGCCTTTGCGGGGCAGTGACGTTCTCGGGCGAGGGCGGACCGTCTGCCTTCTGGGTTTGCCATTGCGGGCAGTGCCGGCAGTGGACGTCGGGCCCGTTTCACGCGGTGCACTTCCGCGGCGGCATCACCCTTGGCGCGGGCAGCCCGCTGACCTGGTTCAGGAGCTCCGATATCGGCGAGCGCGGCTTCTGCGCCGCCTGCGGGTCCACGCTGTTCTATCGCCGTACGGGCGAGGCGCGTGACTGGGCCACATCGGCCGGTTCGTTGCACGATAGCTCGGGCCTGACGGTGACCGCGAATGTCTGGATCGAGGACATGCCTGAGTGGGCCAAGCACGCCCATGCTGCGCCGGGCATGACCGCTGAGGATTTCCTTGAAGATCGTCCGGTTAGGGAGGTCGAGCCATGACGGCGACTGCTGGTGTGACTGAAGGTGCGTGCCTTTGCGGTGCTGTGCGTCTGACGCTGCCGGCTGCGGTTGCGACGTCGGACGCCTGCCATTGCTCCATGTGCCGCAAGCTGTGCGGCGGCGGGCCGATGCTGGCGCTGCATGCGCCGGGCGGGGCGAAGCCGGCGATAACGGGCGAGGAGAACCTGCGGGTCTACAAGTCGTCCGACTGGGCGGAGCGCGCCTTCTGCGGCATCTGCGGCACGCCCATCTGGTATCACTTCGTGGAGGGCGGCTTCTACTCGCTCTCCGCCGGGCTCTTCGATCCGGACGGGCTGACGCTCGAGAAGCAGATCTTCGTCGAGGAAAAGCCCGACCTCTACACGCTCGCGAACAAGACGCGGATGCTCACAGGCGAGGAAGTCGTCGCCGAGTTCGAGGCGAGCCAGGGCAACTGAAACGCCCGCTATCACGGAATTCGCGCGCCAGGCGCGCAGGGGAGGACTGACATGGCCAAGGACATCGATAACGGCTGGGTCGAGGCGTTCGAGGGCAAAGCCGAGGCGCTGGCCGAGACGGGCATGTACCTGCCGGAGGAGGAGCATGCCTCCTGCGGCGTGGGCCTCGTGGTGGCGATCGACGGCAAGCCGCGCCGCTCGGTCGTGCAGTCCGGCCTCACGGCGCTGAAGGCCGTGTGGCATCGCGGCGCCGTGGACGCGGATGGCAAGACCGGAGACGGCGCTGGCATCTACACGCAGATCCCGGCCGAGTTCTTCGACGAGCAGATCCGCCGCACGGGCCACGAGCCGAACGGCGCGGGCCTGGCGGTTGGCCAGGTGTTCTTGCCGCGCACGAATTTCGGTGCCCAGGAGGCCTGTCGGAGCATCGTAGAGCAGGAGGTCCTGCGCCTCGGCTACTACATCTACGGCTGGCGCCAGGTGCCGGTGAACATCAGCGTGCTCGGCCAGAAGGCGAAGGCGACGCGCCCTGCGATCGAACAGATTCTCATCGCGAACCAGAAGGGCGCGGACGAGGATACCTTCGAGCGGGAGCTCTACGTGATCCGCCGGCGGATCGAGAAGGCGGTGGCGTCCTCGCAGATCACGGGCTTCTACATCTGCTCGCTGTCCTGCCGCTCGCTGATCTACAAGGGCATGATGCTCGCCGAGCAGGTGGACGAGTTCTATCCCGATCTGAAGGACGCGCGCTTCACCTCGGCGCTCGCGATCTATCACCAGCGCTACAGCACCAACACCTTCCCGCAATGGTGGCTGGCGCAGCCCTTCCGCATGCTTGCCCATAACGGCGAGATCAACACGCTGAAGGGCA
>JBCBHB010000592.1:0-2426 GCA_038526025.1 Pseudomonadota bacterium | reverse complement strand
CGAAACGGACAGGCAGCTTCTGGATCGCGACGTCGTGCACCACCTGGTCGTAACCGCGCTGGAGGAACGTAGAGTAGATCGCGGCGAAGGGCTTCATGCCCGCGCCCGCCATGCCGGCACAGAAGGTGACGGCGTGCTGCTCGGCGATGCCGACGTCGAAGGTCCGCTCGGGGAAGCGCTTGCCGAAGACGTCGAGCCCCGTGCCGTCCGGCATGGCGGCGGTGACCGCGACGATCTTCTCGTCCTTCTCCGCCTCCTGGATCAGCGCGTTGGCGAACACCTTGGTGTAGCTCGGCGCGTTGGAGGGCGCCTTCTTCTGCTCGCCCGAGACGAGGTCGAACTTCGCACGGGCATGGCCCTTGTCCGGCGCGTTCTCGGCCGGGCCATAGCCCTTGCCCTTCTTGGTGATCGCGTGGATCAGGACCGGCCCGTCGGCATATTTCTGGACGTTGCGGAGCACGGGCAGGAGCTGGTTCATGTCGTGCCCGTCGATCGGGCCGATATAGGTGAAGCCGAGCTCCTCGAAGATCGTGCCGCCGAGGACCGTGCCCTTGGCGTGCTCCTCGATGCGCCGCGCCGCTTCCCGGAACGGACCGGGGAGGAGGTTGATAGCCGATTTCGCGGCCTCGCGGAGGTCGTGATAGGTCTTCCCGCTCATCAGGCGCGCGAGATAGGCGCTCATGGCCCCCACGGGCGGGGCGATCGACATCTCGTTGTCGTTGAGGATGACGATGAGGCGCTTGTCCAGATGGCCGGCGTTGTTCATGGCCTCGTAGGCCATGCCGGCGGTGATGGCGCCGTCCCCGATCACCGCGATGCAGTCGCCTGTATCCTCACAGCCGAAGTCCCGCCCGGCCGCGAAGCCGAGGGCCGCGGAGATGGAGGTGGAGCTGTGCGCGGCGCCGAAGGGATCGTACTCGCTCTCGGAGCGCTTGGTGAAGCCGGACAGCCCGCCGCCCTGGCGGAGCGTGCGGATCCGGTCCCGCCGACCCGTGACGATCTTGTGCGGATAGCACTGGTGGCTCACGTCCCAAATCAGCTTGTCGCGTGGCGTGTCGAAAACCGCATGGAGCGCGACCGTCAGCTCAACCACGCCGAGGCCCGCGCCCAGGTGACCGCCCGTGAGCGACACGGCGGAAATGGTCTCCGCTCGCACCTCATCCGCGAGCTGCTTCAGCTCATCATCGGAAAAGCCGCGGAAGTCCGCAGGAACATTGACCTTATCAAGAAGGGGCGTGTGGGGACGGTCGGTCACGTCAACCTCCGAGGCGTTGGGACGGCGCGCCAGCCAGTGACAACCGGCGCGACGGATACCGAGTGTCAAGACATATTGACACAAGGGTAAGGCTTAAACAATGGACACTCGTCGCCGTCCATTGTGGCGGAAGAATGGATCGAAGCGGCTCAGCCTGCATCGAAGTCCTCGGTGCTGACCGTTCCATCACGTTCTTCGACGATTTTCTGGACCTTTAGCTCGGCTTCCTCGAGCAGCTTCTCGCAGCGAGCGCGCAGGGCAGCGCCGCGTTCGTAGAGCGCGATCGACTGATCGAGCGGCACCTCGCCCCCCTCGAGCCGGTTCACCACGCTGTCGAGCTCCGCGAGCGCGGCCTCGAAGCTCATGGCGGCGATGTCGGCATTGGGGTTCTCGGCTGACATGGCGTCGGGCATCGGTTCAGGCGTCGGCGTGGGCGATGAGAACGTCGAGGTGCTGGCGCAGGCTCTCGGCAAGACCGTCGAGGTCGTAGCCTCCCTCCAACGTGGACACCACGCGGCCGCCTGCCACATCGCTCGCCACTTTGCAAATCTCCCGCGTGACCCAGGCGAAGTCGGTGTCGAACCAATTGAGGCTCGCCAGAGGGTCGTTCATATGGGCGTCAAAACCGGCGGAGATCATCACGAGTTGCGGCTTCCAGGCGGCGATTTGCGGCAGGATCGTACCCTCATACGCAAGCCGCATCTGTTTTCCTCCGCTCATGGGGTCGAGCGGCACGTTGATGATGTTGCCGACGCCGGTTTCATGCGCTGCGCCGGTGCCGGGATAGAGCGGCATCTGGTGGGACGAGGCGAAGACCACGCGGGGTTCGGCCTCGAAGATGTGCTGCGTGCCGTTGCCGTGATGGACGTCGAAATCGATGATCGCGACGCGCTCGAGCCCATGTGCATGGATGGCATGCGCGGCACCCACGGCGACGTTGTTGAAGAGGCAGAAGCCCATCGCCCGGTCACGCTCCGCATGGTGGCCGCAGGGGCGCACGGCGCAGAAGGCGGCCTTGGTCTCGCCGCTCATCACCGCGTCGACAGCGGCGATGTTCGAGCCTGCGGCGTGGTAGGCCGCTTCGAGGGAGCCAGCGGACATATGCGTGTCCGGGTCGAGACTTATGGAGCCTTCCTTCGGGGCGACGGCAACGATGGCAATGCCATCGTTG
>JBCBHB010000591.1:0-2431 GCA_038526025.1 Pseudomonadota bacterium | reverse complement strand
ACATGGAGAAGGCGCGCGAAGCCTTCCGCGAGGCCATGGCCATCGCCAACGAGGAACGCCCCCGCGACGCTCGCGCCCTGATGCTCAAATACGCCCATATGCGCCTCTTCTACGAGCTCGAGCACGACCAGCCCTGCGAGGCGTTCGCGCCCGTCGCCGAGGGCATCACGCTCATGGTGGAGGAGTTCGGCATGCCCGTCTCGCTCCGCGGCATCGAGGACGAACTGCAGATGTTGCTCGAGATCGCCGCCCAGCGCTGCGGCTAGGCGATACGCGGCACAACCCTGCCGTATGGCGCCCGGGCAGTGGCGGCGCTACCGTCGCCCCGAAGCATTGCCAAGGGACTGGCAGAGGAGATTGCCATGGACACGCTCGGCCACCTCAAGACCATCGAGCAGCGGCTCCTCTGGCTCGCCTGCTGGACCATCCACAACGCCAACCATCTCCGCGAGAAGGGGGAGGGGGACGTGAAGGTCGGCGGCCACCAGGCATCCTCCGCCTCCATGGTCAGCCTCATCACCGCCCTCTACTTCAAGGCCCTCCGCCCGCAGGACCGGGTGGCGGTGAAGCCCCATGCCAGCCCCGTCTTCCACGCCGCCCAGTACCTCATGGGTCAGCAGACGCGCGAGAAGCTCGAGGCCTTCCGCGGCTTCGGCGGCGCGCAGTCCTACCCCTCCCGCACGAAGGATATCGACGACGTCGACTTCTCCACCGGCTCCGTCGGCCTCGGCGCCGCCATGCCCATCTTCGCCTCCATCGTGCAGGACTATATCCGGGGCCATGGCTGGGGCGCCCGGCCGGAGGGCCGCATGGTCGCTCTCATCGGCGATGCGGAGCTCGACGAGGGCAATATCTACGAAGCGCTCCAGGAAGGCTGGAAGCACAATCTCCGCAACTGCTGGTGGATCATCGACTACAACCGCCAGTCGCTCGACGGTGTTGTGCATGAAGGCCTCTGGCAGCGCATCGAGGCGATCTTCGAGGCCTTTGGCTGGCGCGTCGTCCGCCTCAAATACGGCGCCGAGCAGGAGGAGGCCTTCGCCGAGCCGGGCGGGGAGGCGCTGCGCGACTGGATCGCCAACTGCCCGAACGACCTCTACGCGGCCCTCACCTTCCAGGGCGGCGCCGCCTGGCGCAAACGCCTCGAGAACGAACTCGGCGACCAGGGGCCCTTCACGGCCCTTCTCGACCGTCGGTCGGACGATGATCTCGCCCGGCTCATGACCGGGCTTGGCGGCCATTGCCTCCAGACCATCACGAAAGCCTTCGAGAGCGCGGAGGACGACCGGCCCACCGTCTTCCTCGCCTACACCATCAAGGGCTGGGGCACCCCGCTTGCGGGGCACAAGGACAACCATGCCGGCCTGATGACGCCCAAGCAGATGGAGGGCTTCCAGGCCGCCATGGGCGTGGCGAAGGGCGCGGAGTGGGAGCCGCTGGCCGCGATCGAGAGCCCGCAGGCGCTCCGCCAGTTCCTCTCGCAAGTCCCGTTCTTCGCCGAAGGGCCCCGCCGCTACGCCGCCCCCCGCATCCCCACGCCCGGCCCGGTGATCTCGGAGGACACGGTCCTCTCCACCCAGGCAGGCTTCGGCAAGGTCCTCGAAGCGCTCGCCAAGGGCGACAGCTCCCTCGCCGAGCGCATCGTCACCATGTCCCCGGACGTGACGGTCAGCACCAATCTCGGCCCCTGGGTGAACCGCCGCGGCCTCTTCGCGCGGAAGGACCGGGCAGACACCTTCAAGGCCGAGAAGGTGCCCTCGATGCAGAAATGGGGGTTCGACGCCACGGGCCAGCATATCGAGCTCGGTATCGCGGAGATGAACCTCTTCCTCCTGCTCGGCGCCGCCGGCCTCAGCCATTCCCTCTTCGGTGAGCGCCTCATCCCCGTCGGCACGCTCTACGACCCGTTCGTCGCCCGCGGGCTCGATGCGCTCAACTATGCCTGCTATCAGGACGCGCGGTTCCTCGTGGCCGGCACCCCCTCCGGCGTCACGCTCGCGCCCGAGGGCGGCGCCCACCAGTCCATCGGCAGCCAGCTCATCGGCATGGCGCAGGACGGGCTGGCGAGCTTCGAGCCGGCCTTCCTCGACGAGCTCGGCATCATCATGGACTGGTCCTTCGACTATCTGCAGCGCGACGGGGAAGGGGACCCGGACGAGCGCACCTGGCTGCGGGACGAGACCGGCGGCTCCGTCTATCTCCGCCTCTCCACACGGCCCGTCGAACAGCCCGCCCGCCGGGAGGATCCGGACTTTGCGCGCAACGTGATCGACGGTGCCTACTGGCTTCGCCCGCCGGGGCCGAACGCGGAGGTGGTGATCGCCTATCAGGGCTGTGTGGCGCCCGAGGCCATCGAGGCCGCCGGCCGCCTCGCGGGCTACAGGCGCGACGGGCCGCGGTCCAGCGCGGACCGTCTCAATGCCGGCTGGAC
>JBCBHB010000590.1:0-2432 GCA_038526025.1 Pseudomonadota bacterium | reverse complement strand
CCCTGCGTAGAAGAAGCCAAAACGTTTTCGCGATCACGCGGGGATAGGCGACAAGAGATCGTACGGAACGATCGGTAGACGACAGGCGACGAGACGATGACGACCCATTTGCCCCCGACCGAAATTCTGGCGGAGTATGCCAGTGGATCGGCCAATCCCGGGCTCAACCTCCTTGTCGCGACGCATCTGACCTATGCGCCGGCAAGCCGGCAGCAGGTTGCAGCGCTCGAGAGCATTGGCGGCGCGTTGCTGGCGGACGAACCGCCGGTCACGATGTCCGCATCGGCACTCGATCGCGCCCTCGCCGCCATCGAGATCGGCGGAGATGCCGATGCCTTGGCCGACGATGCGGATGCCGCCCCGCTTCTCCCGCGTCCGATTCGGGAACATCTCGGCGGCCAGGACGAAGAGAGCCTGCCCTGGAAGTTCCGTCTGCCCGGTGTCTCGGAATACGTGCTGCCCGGCTTCGACCATGAGCATGTGAGCCTGCTGCGTGCGCGTCCCGGCGCGGGCATCCCGCAGCACACGCATGAGGGCACAGAGATCACGCTGGTGCTCAGCGGCACGCTTTCGGATGGCGACAGGGTGCTGGGCCCGGGCGACGTTGCGGTGAACACCGATGAGGACGATCACCGCCCGAAGATCCTCGGGACCGAGACCTGCTACTGCCTCATCGTGATGGATGGCGGCCTGCGCTTCACAGGCACCTTCTCCCGCGCGCTGAATTTGATCGCGGAATAGGGCGTCTGGCCCGGGCGGCGCTTGAAAAAGCGCCGCGCCAGCCAATGTTGGAAAATATCCCACACGCGGCCCGGTGGCCGACCCGGACGGGCATGACGCGCGTCTGGCCCCTTGCTCTCGAATGCACGAGGACACGATGATCGACCGACGCCATCTCCTCCTCAGCGCCGGCGCGGCCGGCCTGACCGCCAGTCTCCCGGCCCCCGCCCTTGCCGACGGCGCGAACGGTCGCCGGGTCTTCCGCGTCCTGCGTGACGGCAGCGATATCGGCGTTCACAGCCTGACCGCGCAGAGCAGCGGAGACCGTTTCGAAATGCGGATCGAGATCGATATCCGCGTGAGGCTGCTCGGTATCACGGCCTATCGCTACGTCCACGAGAACACGGAGGTCTGGCAGGGCGGTGTTCTGACAGAGCAGACCACGCGAACCGATGACGACGGTGAGGAAGCCTTCCTCAACCTCCGTCGCGCGGGCGATGTGCTCGAGATCGACGGATCGGGCTACAGCGGCACCGCGCCTCTCACGGCCGTCGCCACCAGCTACTATGCCCGCCCCTTCATCGACCGCCGACCCTGGATCTCGAGCCAGAGCGGCAAGCTCCTCGAAATCGGCATCGCCGAGGCCGCGCCGCGCACCTACGCGGTCTCCGGCGAACTCGAGACCACGCTCGGCTACGATGCGAACGGCGAATGGGTGGAATGCCGCTTCGATGCTGGCGGCGAACCGGGTGCCTATGAGATGATCGAGAACGAAGGTGCGATCACCGCGCTCTGGCAAGGCGCCTGAGCCGCCCCATCATCCGCCATCCAGTGAGGATCAATCGGCCGGCCGCGGTATCGGGCCGCGGCCGGCGCGGAGAGCACGCATGAGCATCTGGCAGCAGATCGTAAAGCCGGCCGACGGCTCGGCCTGGGTGACCGGCGCCTCCGGCGGCATCGGCAAGGCGCTGGCCCTCCGCCTCGCGCGGGACGGCTGGACCGTCCATGCAACGGCCCGGCGGTCCGGGGAGCTCGAAGCCCTCGCCGCCGAGGCCGACCGCCTCGAGGGCCGCATCGTCCCCCTTCCCGGCGACGTGACGGATCAGGAGGCCATGGCCCGCGCGGTCGAGACGATCACGGCGGATGGCCCCCTCGCGCTCGCCGTCCTCAATGCGGGCATCTACACGCCGATGCGCGCCCAGGCCTTCTCCGCCGATGTCGTTGCCAAGCACATGGCGGTGAACGTGCAGGGCATGGCCAACGCCCTCGACCCGATCCTGAAGCACATGATCGCCCGAAAGGCCGGGCATGTGGCGCTGATGGGCTCCGTTGCGGGCTATCGCGGCCTGCCGAACGCCACCGCCTACTCGCCCACCAAGGCGGCCGTCATCGCCATGGCGGAGGCGCTGGCGATGGACATGGCCGATCTCAGCGTCCGCATTTCGGTGGTGAACCCCGGCTTTGTCGAGACCGACGCAACATCCGTCAACGAATTCGACATGCCCTTCCTCATGAAGCCCGAGGAAGCGGCGGACCGAATCGTCGACGGCCTCGGCCGCCCGGGCTTCGAGATCGCCTTCCCCCGCCGCTTCGCCTTCATTCTGAAGACCATCGGCCTCCTGCCGAACCGCGCCTATATCTGGACGGTCCGCAAGGCCCTCGGTTGGGACAAGATGGACGACTGACCCCGGCCGCCCGCGCTCTGCGTCAGG
>JBCBHB010000589.1:0-2435 GCA_038526025.1 Pseudomonadota bacterium | reverse complement strand
GGGGCGAGGAGGGCGGCGGCCACGGGGAAGGCGGCGGAGGAGGGGTCGCGCGGCACGGCCACATGGCCGGCGCGGAGCTCCGCCTCGCCGGTGAGGCGGATCGCACGGCCGTCCTCGCTTTCCTCCGTGACGATCTGGGCACCGAAGGCGCGGAGCATGCGCTCCGAATGATCGCGCGTGGCTTCCCGCTCGATCACCACGGTCTCGCCCGGCGCATTGAGGCCTGCGAGGAGGACGGCGGATTTCACCTGGGCCGATGGCACGGGCAGACGGTAGGTGACGGGGACGGGCGCCCGCGCGCCTCGGAGGGTGAGCGGCAGGAGGCCGCCCTCGCGCCCCATGGAGCGCGCCCCGAACTCGGCGAGCGGGGTGAGGATCCGACCCATGGGCCGGCGGCGGAGCGAGGCGTCGCCCGTGAAGGTCGCGCTGATCGGGCAGGTGGCCATGAGCCCCATGATGAGCCGCACGCCGGTGCCGGCATTGCCGCAATCGATCACGTCCGTCGGCTCGAGAAGGCCGCCCGTGCCAAGGCCGTGGACGCGCCAGGTGCCCTCGCCCGTGCGATCGACCGTCGCGCCGAACGCCCGCATGGCCTCGGCCGTGCGCAGGACGTCCTCGCCCTCGAGCAGGCCCTCGATGGTCGTCTCCCCGATCGCGAGGGCGCCGAGGATGAGGGCCCGGTGGCTGACGGACTTGTCCCCCGGCACGGTGGCGGTGCCCCGGAGCGGGGCCTCGGCGCGGGCGGTGATGGGGCTGGCGGCGGCGATAGGGGCGGGAGCGGTCGACATGCGCGCGTTCCTTTGTGGAGACGGGCGCCTGATAGCCGAGGGAGGAGAGCGGCGGCAAGCGGCGCGCGACGGACCAAGCGGAATCGCGGCTGGTCGCCGCGATCGGTTTTTGCGGGAGCGCCTGGCGGGTCCATCGGGGCGCTCGGTCGGATCAGCGGCGCTCGAAGGTGAGGTAGTGCGGGCGGCGGCCTTCGCGGAGCGCCTTGGCCTCGTAGCGCGTGCCCGGCCAGTCCGGCCAGGGGGTGCGCCAGTCGGCCGGGCGCTCAGCGGTCCAGGCGAAGCGGGGGTCGCGACCGGTCTGCTCGAGGGTGTGGCGCACATAGTCCTCGATATCGGTGGCGACGCGGAAACGGGCGCCGGGTGCCAGGACGCGGGCCAGCTGGTCGAGCTGGGACGGGTTCACGAAGCGGCGCTTCCAGTGCCGGCGCTTGGGCCAGGGATCGGGGTAGAGCAGAAAGGCGCGGTCGATGCTGCCGGGGGGCAGCACGTCCATCAGGTCCCGCGCGTCGCCCGCATGGACGCGGAGATTGGTCACGCCCGCCCGCTCGATGGCCGAGAGCAGCATGGCGACGCCGTTCACGAAGGGCTCGCAGCCGATGATGCCGATATCGGGGTTGGCGGCGGCCTGGGCGATCATGTGTTCACCGCCGCCGAAGCCGATCTCGAGCCAGACCGCGCGCGCGCCCGGGAAGAGCGTGTCGAGGGCGATGGGCGTGCGGTCGGGGTTCTCGTCCCAGCCCACGCCCGGCGGGGCGAGCGCGGCGAGCCGGGTTTCCAGCAGTGTCTTCTGACCGTCGCGCAGTTTCTTGCCATGGCGGCGGCCGTAGAAGTTGCGCCAGGGGGCGCCGTCGTCGCGTTCCGGGGTGCTCATGGGCCGCTCGCTAGGGCGGATGACGGGGAAATGGAAGGGCCGATGCGGCCGGCTCCACCGCTACGGGTGGCCGGTCACGCTTCGTGATGCGCCCCGATGGCGGTGGTGCGACTCAGCGGGAACGCTTGGCCGCCTTGATGCGGCTCAAGGTGCCGGCCGATTTCGTGGGTAGCGTTGTGAGACTTTCAGCCCGCAACGGAGGCGGTCATGTCGATCCACGGCTTCCGTATGACGCTCGTCTGGGAGGGTGGGCCGGAGCGGCCGCCGGGCAGCCTGCCGGAGCTGCTGTTCCGTGACCGCTGCCTGATGTGCGGGGACTGCGTGAACGTCTGTCCGCACGCAGTGATCGTGCTTGGGGAGGACGGCTTCCCGGAGATCGACGCGCTGGCGCGCGGCTGCAGCAACTGCGGGCTCTGCGCCGAGATCTGCACGCCCGGCGCGATCCTGCCCGTGTGAGGGCGGGCCGACGGGTGCGGCCCGCGATGGCGTGATCAGACGGCGGCTTTCAGGGCATCCGCAATATCCGTACGCTCCCAGGAGAAGCCGCCATCGTCATCCGGTGCCCGGCCGAAATGCCCGTAGGCGGCGGTGCGCCGGTAGATGGGCTTGTTGAGGCCGAGATGGGTGCGGATGCCGCGCGGCGTGAGCGAGATCGTGGCCCGGATGGCCTTCTCGATCTGCTCCGCCGGGACAGTTTCGGTACCCTGGCCGTCCACGTAGATGGCGAGCGGCTCTGCCACGCCGATGGCGTAGGCGAGCTGGATCACGCAGCGCTC
>JBCBHB010000588.1:0-2443 GCA_038526025.1 Pseudomonadota bacterium | reverse complement strand
TGATGGATCTCTGGGAGGCCGGCAACCTGCTGGTCAGCCCGGCCACGTCGTCGAGGCCAAGATCGAGCGCGGACTCGCTGCCGTTGCCCGGGGGCTCGATCGCGATATCCGGGCGATAGTCGTAGTAGAACGGGTCGCCGTAGCGGGGGAAAAGGTGGAGACCATCGGCCCCGCCCCGCATGAACATCTTGATGAAGGTCTTGCCGTTCGCAGCCTGACCGAAGGCGAACCGTGCACCGCCGACACTGCTCATGTAGGCCGCCGTAGCAGCGAGAGAGGCGAGTTCGAGGAAGTTTCTGCGCGTTGTCATGTCACAATCCTGATTTCGTCCGACATCATCCGCAAACCGCGACGCATTATTGCATCTTGAAGCTCGGCATACTCACGATCAGACCAAGACCACGCTCCAGAGCACGGTCCTCATCTTCCTCATAGGGGGAGAACACGTTGTCCGTGCCCTTCAGTTCAGCAACGAGGCTGTTGAACTCGCTCTCGCTGTAGTTCTCGATTGCGGCGAGGCCGAGCAGGTAGGCGGCGACCTCTTCCGCGGTCTCCAGACCGGCCTGCTCGAGCACCACCGTCATGTCGAGTTCGATATTGTAGCGGCCGTCGCTGTTGCGCACCCGGTCGATGATACCGCGCTGTTCCTCGATCAGCGTGCCCGTCGAGTTCCAGGAACTCGACTTCTCGCTGAAGCCCGTCGGCACCGGGTAGAAGTTAAAGTTCATACCCGCGTCGCTGACGATGTCGTCGAAGAACGAGGTCAGGAAGCCGACTTCGTTGCTGTTGTTGTCGACCATGTAGCCCGGCGAGAAGTTCCGCAGGTACGACACGGCGAACTCGTACGGCGTCTTCACCTTGTTCCGACGATTCTCGACATCGCCGAGATAGTCCGGGTGCAGGAGGATTGCGCCGACGAACTCCGCCACCTGCCCGCCGCTCGACTGCCAGGCCGCTGCGCAGGCATTGGCATACTTCGCATCCGGGCTGTCGCTGACGAAGACCTCGGCGAGCTTACCGCAGACGAAGGACTGCGTGGAGGGATGCATCGAGAGGATCTCGAGCAGCTGCTCGCCTTCCTGGATGCCCTCCGGCCCCTCACTCCCCTCGATCGTCACGTTGAGGAACGGGATGAATTTGTCGTCCGGGTCGTGGATCTGCCGCTGCACGGTGCCATTGGACCGGAGCTGCTGGGCCTCGAACACAAACTCGTCGATGTTCGGGTTCTCGCTGACACGATCCCGCGTCCAACCCGTAAAGATGCGCGCCACCGGGTCGATATCGTCGTCGGTATAGCCGCCGTTCACCCCGACCGTATGGAGCTCGAGGATCTCGCGTGCGTAGTTCTGGTTGAGGTTGTTGAACCGGCTGTCCTGGTTGTCGAGGAACGCCATCATGTTCGGGTTCTTCGCCGAGAACTCGAGCAGTTCGCCGAACGTGCTGAACGCCAGGGCGCGGTAGCCCTGCCACTCGTCCAGCTCCGACATCTCGGCCGAACGGTCGGTGGGCACGGCGTGGAAGTGGTTGGACCAGAAGAGGGTCATCACCTCCCGCAGCTGCCGCTCGCTGAAGGCCGCATGATTGATGTTGTAGGCGATGATGTTCGACATCAGCCGCCCGCCCGTCAGCCCGAGGTTGAGGATACGGTCCGGGTTGCTGCTTTCGAAGGCGCTGTCGTCGATGTTCGCCGGGTCGAGCTGCTCCTGCACGAAGGCCTCGAAGCCGATCTCCTGGATGCGGACGAGGCTCGCCTCGGTCGCGCCGAAGCTGATGCGGCCGAGCGCCTGCTCGATACCGTCCGCCGCCGGCGCAGAGGTGAAGCTGTACTCGATCTCGGCCGGCAGAACATCCGAGCCCGAGGACGACATTGCCGTCATCTGCACCGTGACCGGCCCGTCGCCCTGCAGATCCTCCGGGAAGAGGCGCATCGCGAACTGGCCGGTGGTCGGCCCGACATCCAGCATCTCCTCGCGGCCCGAGGGCTCAACGGTCACCATGACCATGTCGTAGGCCTCAGGGTCGGCGACCATACCGAAGAGGGTGGCACCGCGCTCCGGCAGAACGGCGTTGTTCTCGACCGTGCTGAGCTCGATTTCGCCCTGCATCTCGAAGTCGGCCGGCGGGCTTAGGGGGAGGGACTGGACCACGGCGGGCGCGCCGCCCGTGTCCGGGTCGTCACCAGTGCCCCCGTCGCCGCCACCGGCCATGCCGTCGCCGCCTCCAGCGCCACCGTCACCGCCGCCGGCCATGCCGTCGCCGCCACCAGCACCGCCATCGCCGCCTCCAGCACCGCCATCGCCGCCTCCGGCCATGCCGTCACCGCCTCCAGCACCGCCATCGCCGCCTCCGGCCATGCCGTCGCCGCCGCCAGCACCGCCATCGCCGCCGCCGGCCATGCCGTCACCGCCTCCAGCACCGCCATCGCCGCCTCCGGCCATGCCGT
>JBCBHB010000587.1:0-2446 GCA_038526025.1 Pseudomonadota bacterium | reverse complement strand
CACGATGCGAAGGACACTGCGGCACGTGACACTGCGGACGCAGGATCAGGTCTCCGCCACGCGCCGGAGCATGCGAAGGTTCGCCCAGAGCACGAGGCCGATATCGAGCAGCGGGACCGGGACGATCGCCGTCGCCGCCGCAACCTCCCGCGCCCCACGCTCCACCAACTTGGCGGCCCGTGCATCGAGTGGCGCGAGGACCACGCGCTCTGCGAAATCGATCCGCTCGCGCGGGGCCGGCATGTCGCCGCGCGCCGCCTGCAACTGCGCGAGGGCGTCCGCCAGTTCGGGCCGGGCGCGGTAGAGCTTCACCAGCGCTTCGAGCGCCTCCGTTCCCGCCGCACGGGCCTCGGGCTCGGGTGTCTCGGGCGCCAGCGCGCGCGCGGCATCGGCCCGCAGCCGCTCGATCCGCCCCAGACGCGCTATGCCGGAGAGCTCCCGTAGTGCCATGGCCAGGAGCGCGAGCGCCAGCACCGCGAAGAGGGCGGTGCCCACCCATCCGAGCGCGGCGGCGCGGGCGAAGAGGTCCGAAAGGAACGCGTCCATGCCCGTGCCGAGCCACAGCAGCAGGAGCCCGGCGAGGGCCCACAGCAAGAGGCGCGACGCCGTTGTGCTACTGCCCGCGCCTCGCCCGGCTGCGCGCGCAAGGGCGGCCGCCGCGGCGCTGTCGCTCGCCCGCGGCAGGTCCTCAACCGGCGGCGCTTCGGCAGGCGCAGGCGCGGGTGGCAGCACATCCCCGTCCACCTCGAAGATCACCGGACCTTGGTGGCCGTCATCGTCCCGCACGCTCACAGCCTGTCTCCCATCAGCCAGTCGAGCGCAGCGTCGAGGCGGATATGCGGTGGCCCGCCGGCGCCCCATTCAGGTGGGCGGAACGCGACCCGCGCGAAGGCATCGGTGTTCGCGTCGCCCATCAGCGCCGCCCAGTCCCCACGCAGCAGCAGGCCGGGGTCCGACGGCAGGCTCCCGGGAAAGAGGGCGAGTTCCTTGCCGTCTGCCCGCTTGCCGCGGACGAGGTTCAGCGTCCGGCCGTCCCGCTCGATCTCCTGCTCCGACGTGCTGCGGACCGCCGCGATGGCCATACCGCGCACGGTCGCGCCGGAGAACGCCGCGCGTTCGGCGGCCTCGGCGAGCATCGCCTCCACCAGCCCCGTCAGGCGCGCATGCTGGCTGTGGTGCAGAAGGTCGGCCTTCGAGGCGGCGAACAGCAACTTGTCGATCCGCCGCCCACCCAGAAGCCGATCGAACCACGATGCCCGGCCGTGGCGGAAGCAGGCCAGCGTCTCCGCCATCGCGGCCGTGAGATCGCGCAGCGCTTCAGGCCCCCGCGCCAGGGCCGAGAGCGCGTCGACGAGCACGACCTGACGGTCGAGCCGCGCAAAATGGTCCCGGAAGAACGGCTTCACAATCAGGCGCTTGTAGGCGTCGTACCGGATCTTCATCTGGCCCCAGAGCGTGTCGCTCCGGCGCCCGGACGCTTTCTCCGGCCGCGGCAGCGGCGCGAAGGAGAGGGCGGGCGAACCCTCAAAATCTCCGGGCATCAGAAAGCGCCCCGGTGCGAGCGCCGAGAAGCCGGCCGCCCGGCAGGCCTCCAGATAGCCGCGATAGGCATCGGCCAGCCGAACGGCGACGCTTTCGTCATGCGCACCGCCGGGCTCGACCGACCTCAGCGCCGTCTCCCATCCTGCCGCATGCGCGCGACGCCCGGCCGCCGATGCCGCTGCCAGTGCGCCAGCTGCCCAGGTCTCGTAGTCCTGTTCCAGTAGCGGCAGGTCGAGCAGCCATTCGCCCGGGTAGTCCGTGATGTCGAGGTTGAGGGTGCGCGGGCCGAGCAGCGGCTCGTACACCGCCTCGAAGAACGACTGCACATAGCCGGCGGAACGGATCCTCAGCGCAAGCCGCAGCTGGCTGACCGAGCGCGTGCCGCCCGGCCACTGCGGCGGCGTTCCCTGCAGCACACCCCGGTGCGCTTCATAGGCGAAGCGCGGCACGCCTGCATCGGGCTGCGGCCGGAGCACTGCGCCGGTGATCCGCCCCTCCGCCGCGGCGGGCATGGCCCGCAACCGCTCGCGCGACAGAAGGCTCGCCACCAGCGCTGTGATGAAGACGCTCTTGCCGGCGCCCGAGAGGCCGGTCACGCCAAGGCGAAGCGTCGGCTCGAAGGGTTCGGCGGCGGCGGCCCGCAGCCGGTCGACGCTGTCCAGCATATCGTCCGCAAGGCTCTCGATCAGCCCCGGGCCGCGCGGCAGGGGGCCGCTCGCGGGCGTCTCCGCCTTGCTGTCATCGCCGTCACGCGCCACGCCGCTCTCCCGTGCCTTCAGCCGCCCCGTCATGCGGGAGCCCTTAGATCGGCGCTCCCGACCGCTGGTGCAATGCCGTGCGGGTAAGCCCGGTGGGCGCATCTTGCGCGCGCGGGCGGCGAAGGCCATGAGAGCCGCCATGCCGC
>JBCBHB010000586.1:0-2451 GCA_038526025.1 Pseudomonadota bacterium | reverse complement strand
CCAACGCCGAGGCAACCTCCTATCTCGACCAGCCGGCATGGCGGGCATTGGTGGGCGCCTCCTACCTAGCCCTTGCCCCTGCTTCGGCCGATGCGCTCCTCATCGCGTTTGGCCCGAGGTCCAGCTACGAAAGCCCAAACTATCGATGGCTTTCAGACAGATACGAGAAGTTCCTCTATGTGGATCGGATCGTCGTTTCGGCGGAGGCGCGGGGCAGGGGCTATGCCCGCGCGCTCTATGCGGCCCTTGCCGACGCCGCCGTCGAGAACGGGATGGAGCGGATCCTCTGCGAGGTGAACCGCGTGCCACCCAACCCTGGCTCCGATGCCTTTCACGAGCGTCTCGGCTTTGTCGAGGTGGGCCGGGCCCACCCCTACGGCGATACCAAGCTCGTCCGGTACCTCGCCCTCGAAGTCGGCGCCGCTGGCCCCCCTTCCGGCGCGCGTTGACGCGGCGCGGGCAAGGGGCGATGGATGGGGCATGGCTCGGCCTGAAATCCTCTTCCCTCTTTTCGCGGGTCTGCACGGCCTGAAGGGCGTTGGCCCGAAGGCGGAGAAGGCGTTCGAGCGGTTGGGGCTCACGCGTCTGCGGGATCTGCTGTTCCATCTGCCATCGGGCGTGGTGGACCGTCGCCCTGTCGTCAGCCTGGAAGGGCAGCGGCCGGGCAATACCGCAACCCTTACCGTGACCGTGCAGCGCCACACCGCCCCACGCCGGCGCGGCGCACCGTATCGCGTCGGTGTCGAGGGCGGGGGCACGCTCTTCGAACTCGTCTTCTTCCGCGCGCAGGGGGACTGGCTGTCCAATCGCTTACCGGTCGGCGCCCGGCGCGTGGTCTCTGGCAAGCTCGATCTCTACGATGGAACCTGGCAAATGGCCCATCCGGACCTCGTGATCACCGAGGAGGAGGCCGCCGGTCTGCCGCCGTTCGAGCCGGTCTACGGCATCGCCGAAGGGCTTACTCAGGGCCTGGTGAGCCGAGCCCTGGCACAGGCCCTGAACGAGCTGCCGACGCTGCCGGAATGGCATGATCCGGCGCTTCTGAAGCGCGAGGCCTGGCCGGACTGGCCGACGGCCCTGCGAACGGCTCATCAGCCCGCCGGCAGCCTCGCGGGCGCGGAGCAGATTGCGGCACGCCGGCGCCTGGCCCTCGATGAACTCCTGTCGCATCAGCTCGCGCTCGCGCTCGGGCGGGCCTCGATGAGACGGGGCCGAGGCCGTGTGAACTCGGAAGGTGAGGAACGGACCCTAACCACCGCGCTTGCAGCCCGTTTCGGCTACCCCCCAACGGGCGCCCAGGCCCGTGCCTTGGAGGAGATCCGCGACGACATGGCGGGCGAGGAGCGGATGATGCGGCTCCTGCAGGGCGATGTCGGGGCGGGCAAGACCTGGGTCGCCGCCATGGCCCTCGGCATTGCCGCGGCGGCTGGCGGGCAGGGCGCGCTGATGGCGCCGACGGAGATTCTCGCCCGCCAGCATGCCGCGGGCCTTGCGCCGATCATGCAGTCCGTCGGCATCGAGACCGTTCTTCTGACGGGGCGCGATCGAGGGGCCGCACGGGCGGAGAAGCTTGCCGCGGTGGCGGACGGCCGCGCGCAGCTCATCATCGGCACCCATGCGCTCTTCTCCGGCGACGTGGCCTTCGCGGACCTTCGCCTCGCCGTCATCGACGAACAGCACCGCTTCGGCGTGCGCCAGCGCATGGAGCTGTCCGCCAAGGCGCCCCGGGGCTGCGACTTGCTGATCATGACCGCGACCCCCATCCCGCGCACGCTGGCGCTTGCCGGGTATGGCGACCTCGACATCTCGGTTCTCGACGAGAAGCCGCCTGGGCGGACGCCGGTTGATACGCGGCTCATTGCGGCGGAACGGGTCGACGACGTGGTCGCGCGCCTTGCGGCGGCGCTGGCCGAGGGACGGCGCGCCTACTGGGTGTGCCCCGCGGTCGAGGATCGGCCGGAAAGCGATGCGGTGGCGGCCGAGACGCGGGCGAGGATGCTGGCGGCGAAGCTCGGGCCGGAGAAAGTTGCGCTCGTCCATGGCCAGCTCGGCGCCGAGGCGAAGGACCGGGCGATGGCCGAGTTCCAGTCCGGCGCGCGCCCCTTGCTGGTGGCCACGACCGTCATCGAAGTGGGCGTGGACGTGCCCGAGGCGACGATCATGGTGATCGAGCAGGCGGAACGCTTCGGGCTCGCGCAGCTTCATCAGCTCCGCGGCCGCGTCGGTCGCGGGGCAGGGCGCTCCCACTGTCTGCTCCTCTACGAAAGCCCGCTGGCCGAGACGGCGGCAGCCCGCCTCGCCGTGCTGCGGGAAAGCGAGGACGGTTTTCGCATTGCGGAGGAGGACTTACGGCTGCGTGGTGCGGGAGACATGATCGGCACCGCACAGTCCGGTCTGCCGCGTTTTCAGCTGGCGGACCTCGAGCGCGACAGTGCGCTGATGGAGGTGGCA
>JBCBHB010000585.1:0-2455 GCA_038526025.1 Pseudomonadota bacterium | reverse complement strand
CAGAGATGGGAGGAGCCGCGGGTGAGCATCCAGGGCTGGAAGGGGCCGGCAACAACACTCGCCCAGCTCTTGCCCTTCCAGGTCTGGATGCTCACCCGCGGCTCCTCCCATCTCTGGCGCGTGGATCTGCCGGCCGCCCTGCCGGCCGGCGCGCACACACTCGAGGTCGCCACGGTCGACCGCTACGGCCGCAGCTTCAGCCACACGCTCAGCTTCGAGATCGTGGAGGAACTGCCCGAGATGAACTGGCGCTTCGGCGACGACTTCTGAGCGCGTCCGTTACCGTGCCATGGGCGTCCCGGGTCAAGCCCGGGACGGGAACGGCAAATCCGGGTTGCAACGGCCATCCATCCCTCCCGCTCGCTTGCCCCGCGCAAGGGAATCCCGTAAGCACATACTCCCGTGGTACATGATGCGTCCCCGGCGGAGGGATGCACGAAATCTGCGGGGGCAGCGGGCATGGCAAGATACATTTTCATCACGGGCGGCGTGGTTTCCTCGCTCGGCAAAGGCCTCACAGCGGCGGCGCTAGGCGCGCTCCTTCAGGCCCGGGGCTACACGGTCCGGCTGCGCAAGCTCGACCCCTATCTCAACGTCGACCCAGGCACGATGAGCCCCTTCGAACACGGAGAGGTTTTCGTCACCGATGACGGCGCGGAGACAGATCTCGACCTCGGCCACTACGAGCGCTTCACCGGCGTCGCGGCCCGCTCGACCGACAGCGTCAGCTCCGGCCGCATCTACTCCCAGGTGCTCGAGAAGGAGCGGCGGGGGGACTATCTCGGCAAGACCATCCAGGTCATCCCGCATGTCACGAACGAGATCAAAGACTGGCTCGCCATCGGGGAGGACGAGGTCGATTTCATGCTCTGCGAGATCGGCGGCACGGTCGGCGATATCGAAGGGCTGCCCTTCTTCGAGGCCATCCGCCAGTTCGCGCAGGAGCGCGAGCGGGGCCAGGCGATCTTCATGCACCTCACCCTGCTGCCCTATGTGAAGGCCAGCGGCGAGCTGAAGACCAAGCCGACCCAGCACTCGGTCAAGGAACTCCGCTCCATCGGCATCGCGCCGGACGTGCTGGTCTGCCGTACGGAGCACCCGATCCCCGAGAAGGAGATCGAGAAGATCGCGCTCTTCTGCAATGTGCGCGCCGATGCGGTGATCCCGGCCATGGACCTCAAGAGCATCTACGAAGCCCCGCTCGCCTATCACGAGGTGGGACTCGACCAGGCGGTGCTCGACGCGTTCGGGATCACGCCCGCCCCGCGGCCGAAGCTCGACATGTGGGAGGGCGTGGTCGACTCCATCCACAACCCTGATGGCGAGGTGCGGATCGGCGTCGTGGGCAAGTACACCCAGCTCGAGGACGCCTACAAATCCATCGCCGAAGCGCTCACCCATGGCGGCATCGCCAACAGGGTGAAGGTAACGGCCGAATGGCTCGATGCCGAGATTTTCGAGCGGGAGAACCCGGCTGCCTCGCTGGAGGGCTTCCACGGCATCATCGTCCCCGGCGGGTTCGGGGAGCGCGGAACGGAAGGCATGGTGAAGGCGGCCGAGTTCGCGCGCACCCGCAGCGTGCCCTATCTCGGCATCTGCCTCGGCATGCAGATGGCGGTGATCGAGACGGCACGAAACGTCGCCGGGCTGAAGGGCGCGGGCTCCGAGGAATTCGACCATGAGGCAGGCCTGACCGGCGAGAAGCGTCGCTTCGAGCCTGTTGTCTACCACCTCAAGGAATGGCTCGAGGGCAACCGCACGGTGAAGCGCGCAGTGACGGACGCGAAAGGGGGCACCATGCGCCTCGGCGCCTACAACGCCGCTCTCAGCGCGGACAGCCAGGTGGCGGAGATCTACGGCAACATCGCCATCAGCGAGCGCCATCGCCACCGCTACGAGGTGGACGTGAAGTATCGCGAAGCGCTAGAGGCATCGGGTCTGACCTTCTCAGGGATGTCCCCGGATGGCAGACTACCCGAGATCGTGGAAATTCCCGATCATCCATGGTTCTTTGGCGTACAGTTCCATCCGGAGCTCAAGTCGAAACCCTTCGAGCCGCATCCGCTCTTCGCCGATTTCGTGCGGGCGGCCCTTGAGCAGAGCAGGCTCGTCTGACGGAGGCCAGGCCGCATGATTGGCCGCATTTCACTCATCGCCGCTGCCGTGCTGGGCTTCGCCCTGTTCGTTCTGCTCGGCAGGCCGATCTATCAGGAGCTTACGGGTGGGCCGGCCTCCATTCGCGGGCAGATCGAGACACGCGCGAAAGCGCTGGAGGCACAGCTCCGCCCCACGCTGCCGCAGCAGGCGAACGAGATCACCCGGCTCGTCGGTGTCGAGGCCCGTGAGCAGAGCTTCTATTACTTCTACGCCCTCTCCATCGGCGAGGACGAGATCGGCGTCGAAGCGGTGGAACAGTCGGTCTATGACAGCATCGACCAGTCGATTTGCAGCGACG
>JBCBHB010000584.1:0-2456 GCA_038526025.1 Pseudomonadota bacterium | reverse complement strand
CACCGGGCGCGCCGATGGCGCGCCCGGTGCGCGAAGCGGCGAAAGCCTACGGTGTCGAGGCGCTGATCACCGACGACTACCTCGAAGTCGAGCGCGCCGTGGCCGAAGCAGCGCCTGAACTGCTCCTCGGCACCCAGATGGAGCGGCATATCGCCAAGCGGCTCGGCATCGGCTGCGCGGTCATCTCTGCCCCCGTCCATGTGCAGGACTTCCCGGCCCGCTACTCCCCCCAGATGGGCTTCGAGGGCGCGAACGTGCTCTGGGATACGTGGGTGCACCCGCTCGTGATGGGCCTCGAAGAACACCTCCTCGGCATGTTCCGGGACGATTTCGAGTTCAACGACACGGCCCAGCCCAGCCATCTCGGCCACGGCTCCCGCGCGGAGGAGCCGGCCGAACCCGCAGTCGCCGAAGCGGCGGAGACCGGCTGGACGGACGAGGCGGAGAAGGAGCTCAAGAAGGTTCCATTCTTCGTGCGCGGCAAGGTCCGCCGCAACACCGAGGCTTTCGCCGCCGCCGAGGGGCGCGGCCAGATCACCCTCGAAACCCTTTACGATGCAAAGGCCCACTATGCGCGTTGAGGGCCCCGATACCCCCGCCGGCGGCGGCCGGGCGAAGCCGCCGCGCCTCCGCGTCGCGATCGTCACGCTGGACGCGCATTTCGCCGCCGCCCTCGGCCGCGTACGCCGCAAGCTCGCGCAGGAGGCACCGGGCCTCGAGGTCTCCCTCCACGCCGCGGCGGAATGGGCCGAAAGCCCCGAAGCGCTCGGCGCCGCCAAGGCCGCGGTGGCGGACGCGGACATCGTGCTCTGCGCGATGCTGTTTATCGACGACCATATCCGCGCCATCATGCCGGAGCTCGAAGCCCGCCGCGCCCATTGCGACGCGCTCGTGGCCATCGTCTCGGCGCCGGAAGTGGTGAAGCTCACCCGTGCGGGGCGGCTCGATATGGGCGCGCCCGAGAAGGGGGTGATCTCGCTTCTCAAGCGCCTCCGCGGGAAGCGGGGCGGCGAGCAGGGCGCCTCGTCCTCCTCGGGTGCCGGGCAGATGGCCATGCTCCGGCGGATCCCGAAGATCCTCCGCTACATCCCTGGCACGGCTCAGGATCTCCGCGCCTACTTCCTCGCCATGCAGTACTGGCTGAGCGGGTCGGACGAGAACCTCGCCTCCCTCATCGCCATGCTCGTGGACCGGTATGCCGCCGGGCCGCGCGCCTCCTGGCGCGGCCGGCTCAGGATCGATCCGCCGGTCGATTACCCCGAAACCGGCCTCTACCACCCCGCCATGCCCGGCCGCGTGAGCGAGGATGCCGCAACGCTTCCCCGCCCACCATCGCCCAAGGGCACCGTCGGTCTCATCATCCTCCGCTCCTACGTGCTGGCGAAGGACACCGGCCACTACGATGGCGCGATCGCCGCGCTGGAGGCGCAGGGCCTTCGCGTCATCCCCGCCTTCGCCGCGGGTCTCGACGCCCGCCCGGCCATCGAGCGCTACTTCATGGAGGACGGCGAACCCGCTGTTGACACGGTGATTTCCCTCACCGGCTTCAGCCTTGTCGGCGGCCCGGCCTATAACGACGCGAAGGCCGCCGAGGAGATCCTCGCCAAGATCGACGTGCCCTATATCGGCGCCCATGCGCTCGAGTTCCAATCGCTCGAGCAGTGGGGCGGCTCCGCCCGGGGCCTCCAGCCCGTTGAGAACACCATCATGGTGGCGATCCCGGAGCTCGACGGCGCCACGAACCCCATCGTGTTCGGCGGACGGTCCGACGGCGCAGGGCTCCCCTGCCAGGGGTGCAACCAGCACTGCATCTTCGAGGCCGGCGCGGCGCGGGACATGCATGCCTGCACCGAGCGCACCCAGCGCCTTGCCGCCCGCGCGGCCCGCCTGGTCGCGCTCCGGAAGCGCTCCCTGGCCGAGCGCAAGCTCGCCATCGTGCTCTTCAACTTCCCGCCCAACGCCGGCGCCACCGGCTCCGCCGCCTACCTCGCTGTCTGGGAAAGCCTGCTCAACACCCTGCAGTCGCTGGAGAAAGCGGGTTACGGGCTTGAGGCACCGGCAAACGTGGACGCGCTGCGCGATGCCGTGCTCGGCCGCCCGGAGGAGGACGGCACAGAGGCCGCGATCGCGGACCGGATCACGGCAGACACCCATGTTGCCGAAGAGCCCCATCTCGCGGAGATCGAGGCTGTCTGGGGTCCCGCGCCCGGACGCCACAACACCGATGGACGGCACATTCACATCCTCGGCGCCCGCTTCGGCAACGTCTTCGTCGGCATCCAGCCCGCCTTCGGCTGGGAGGGTGACCCGATGCGCCTGCTCTTCGAAGGCGGCTTCGCGCCAACGCATGCCTTCAGCGCCTTCTATCGCTGGATCGACAGGGACTTCGGCGCCGATGCTCTCCTGCATTTCGGCACCCATGGCGCGCTCGAGTTCATGCCGGGCAAGCAGGCCGG
>JBCBHB010000583.1:0-2457 GCA_038526025.1 Pseudomonadota bacterium | reverse complement strand
ATGGCGTCGACAAAGCGGGAGAGGACACGGCCGGTGTCGCCCACCGTCTCGCCATGGCCGAGCTGCAGCTCCGCGCCCGAGAGGACGAGGGTGCTGCCGCCCATCTGCCGGATGCCCACGTCGAAGCTGACGCGGGTGCGGGTCGAGGGCTTCTCGAAGACCAGCGCGATAACGCGACCCTCCAGCGGGCGTTCGTCGTCGGCCGCGCCTTTCGGGCGGCCGGCGCGGGCCGCCTTGCGGGCCATGGCATCGTCGAGGATGGCCCGCAGCTCCGCCGCGGGCATCTGGTCGAGGTCGAGGAAGTGCTTCATGCGGCAGCCCCCTGACCGGCGAGGGCAGTGAGAGCGGTGTCCAGCCGGTCCACCCCCTCCCCGAGCTCCGCCTCCGTGACGGAGAGAGCCGGGAGGATCCGCACCGTGTTGTCCGCCGCCGGGACGACGAGGAGACCCGCCTCGCGCGCCGCCGCCGTGAGGTCGCCGGCGCTGTGGCCCTCGCGGAGCTTCAGGCCGAGCATGAGGCCGCGGCCGCGAACCTCCTCGACGATGCCGGCATGGGTTGCCGCCAGCGCGCCGAGGCGTTGCTGAACGAAGCCGGCCTTGGCGCGAACCTCGGCGAGGAAGGCGGGATCGGACACGACGTCCATGACCGCCTTGCCCACGGCACAGGCCAGCGGGTTGCCGCCATAGGTGCTGCCATGGGTGCCGGCGACCATGGGGGCAGCGGCTGCCTCGGTCGCCAGCACGGCGCCGAGCGGGAAGCCACCGCCAATGCCCTTGGCCACCATCATGATGTCCGGCGTGATACCGGCCTGCTCGTGCTGGAAGAGCGTACCGGTCCGGCCCATGCCGCACTGCACCTCGTCGAGCACCAGAAGCGCGCCGTGCTTGTCGCACAGCTTGCGCGCGCCCTGGAGGCAGATATCCGGCACGTCGCGGATGCCGCCCTCGCCCTGGAGAGGCTCGAGGAACACGGCGGCGACGTCGTCCCCCATGGCGGCTTCGAGCGCGTCATGATCGCCGAACGGCAGCTGCTCAAAGCCAGGCATGAGGGGGCCGAAACCCTCGGTCAGCTTGGCCGAGCCGGCAGCCGCGATGGCGCCGGTGGAGCGGCCATGGAAGGCGCCCTCGAAGGTGAGGATGCGCGGGCGCTCGGGCCCGCCCGACTTGCGGGCCATCTTGATGGCAAGCTCCGCCGCCTCGGTACCGGAATTGGTGAAGAACACCGTGTCCGCAAATGTCGCCTCCACCAGGGCCGCCGCGAGCGCTTCCTGCTCGGGCACGCGGTAGAGGTTCGACACATGCCAAACGCGTCGCGACTGCGTCTCGATAGCAGAGACAAGCGCGGGATGGGCATGGCCGAGGACATTGACCGCGATGCCGGATCCGAAATCGAGGAACCGCTTACCGTCGGTCGTAATCAGCCACGCCCCTTCGCCCCGCTCGAACGCGAGCGGCGTGCGGTTGTAGGTGGGCATGACAGGCGAGATCACGTGTTTGCTCCTTCTAAAGCGTGGAAAGAGCGCGATCTCTGACCGAGCGGGCAGCCCAAGTCAACGCGATAAGCGGCCGTCGGGCGGCTCAGCCCTCCGGCCGCGTGAGACCCGGGCGGACCTTGACGAGGTTGCCGCAATAGGGCTCGACGCCACGGACCAACTCGCCCGCGTAGTAGACCCGGAAGCCGACAATCATGGAGCGGAACTGCCGGTTGAGCGGATTGCAGCGGACAAAACCGGTCCATCCGCCGGCGCGGCAGTTCGACGTCTTCTCCTCGACCTCGAAGACCCGGCGCTGGCCCGGCGCGCCACCGGGTTCTGCGCCGAGGTCGCTTAGCATCACAACCTCCCCGAGAAGCTCCGGGTCGAGGCTCGTGCCCGTGGGCGTGACCACCTCCGGGATGAAGCGCTCCCTAAGAAGAAGGGGCGACCGCTCCAGCTCCGCGCGCTCGCCCGCAATGTCGACGATCTCGAAGCGGAACCCCTTGATGCGCGAATTGTTGAGGCAGACCGCCATCCCCGTTCGCATGCCATTGAGTTCGTAGCTCTCGATCACGCCACGGATCACCCGCTGGGCGCTGGCGCTACCATCGCAGCGGCTGGTATCGACCGTGCGGCCCTCTCTCTGGTTGTTGATCCGGCGGAAGATCAGCGTGAGCGCACAGCCCCGGTTTCCGCGCTCGTACCAGATGATGTCGCGCGGGACATTGTCCTGGAACGCCGTGGGCATGAGCACGTCGTCGAAATCTGAGCTGCGCGCGCCAGCGACGCTACCGGCAAGCGTGGCGCCTTCCGTGCGGAAACTGGGGTACTCGACGATCCGGCGCATCTGCGAGAGCGCGGTGAGCGGGTCGAGCAGCAGGACGAGGGCTGCGAGGCAGGCGGCGATGCGCATCATGAAACGATCCATCCTGAAATTGGGTGGATCTTTACCCTGCGGGAACGCCCCCCACTGTCAAGCTAAG
>JBCBHB010000582.1:0-2469 GCA_038526025.1 Pseudomonadota bacterium | reverse complement strand
CCTTCGCCTACGGCGCCGCGCTCATGCTGCTTGTCGCCGTCGAGTTCGTCGGCGTCACGGGCATGGGCGCCACGCGCTGGCTGCAGATCGGCCCGCTCCAGCTCCAGCCTTCGGAGCTCATGAAGATCGGCCTCGTGATGGCGCTGGCCCGGTACTACGACTGGCTGGGGCCGGAGCGCGTGAGCCACCCGCTCTGGCTCATTCCGCCCTGCCTGCTCATCGTCATCCCCATGGCGCTGGTGCTGAAGCAGCCGGACCTTGGCACGGCGCTTCTCCTCGGTCTCGGCGGCGCGGTGGTGCTGTTCCTCGCCGGCGTCAGCTTCTGGTACTTCATCGCCGTCGGGGCCGCCGGGGCCGGCACGGTCTACGCCGTCATGGCCTCCCGCGGCACCGAGCATCAGATCCTGAAGGACTATCAGTACCGCCGCATCGAGACCTTCCTGAACCCCGAGAACGACCCGCTGGGCGCCGGCTACCACATCACCCAGTCGAAAATCGCCATGGGCAGCGGCGGGCTCGAAGGGCGCGGCTTCATGCAGGGCACCCAGAGCCGCCTCAACTTCCTGCCCGAAAAGCATACGGACTTCATCTTCACCACGCTCTCGGAGGAGTTCGGCTTCATCGGCTCCTTCTCCCTCCTCTCGCTCTACGGGCTGGTGGCGCTCCTCTGCATAGTCAGCTGCATGCGAAACCGCCACCGCTTCGGCGCGCTCCTCACCGGCGGGCTGGGGGCGGCCTTCTTCTTCTACTGGGCGGTAAACATGGCGATGGTCATGGGGCTCATCCCGGTTGTGGGTGTGCCTCTGCCGCTGGTCAGCTATGGCGGATCGGCGATGCTTGTGCTCTGCATCGCCTTCGGCCTCATCCAATCCGCCCACGTCCACAGGCGCTAGACCATGACCACGCCCACCGTTCTGTTTGCCGGCAAGCCTGCCGACCGTGAGACCTATGCCCGGGAGCTGGCGCGCGCCTCCGAGGAAGTCGCACTCCCCATCCGCGTGGTGACCGACCCTGATGAGGTGCCCCGCGCGGAGGTCGATTACCTCGTCTTCAACGCCAAGGGGCCGGTGAAGGAGTTCGAGGGGTTCACGCGGCTCAAGGCCATGCACAGCCTTTGGGCCGGCGTGGACGAGATCCTGAAACTGCCCCTGCCCCAGGACGTGCCGCTCCTCCGCATGGTCGAGGACGGGCTCACCCTCGGCATGCTCGACTATGTGACGGGCCATGTCCTCCGCCACCATCTCGGTATCGACCAGCATCTGGGCCACGGGGCGGACATGCCCTGGTCCGCCGTCTTCCCCCCGCTTGCGCGGGAGCGTCAGGTCACGGTGCTGGGCATCGGCGAGCTAGGTGCCGCCTGTGCCGAACGCCTTGCCCTCAACGGCTTCAAGGTGCGCGGTTGGGCACGCAGCCAGAAGCAGGTGCCGGGCGTCGAGTGCCATGCCGGGCCCGAGGGGCTTGCCGCAGCGCTCGACGGCGCGGAGATCCTGGTGCTTCTGCTGCCGGACACGCCGGGCACGCGCCATGTCGTCGACGCCGCCGCCATCGCCCGCCTCGCCCCCGGCGCAGCCATCGTGAACCCGGGGCGCGGACCGCTGATCGATGACGACGCGCTGCTCGCCGCCCTCGATGCGGGCCATCTCGGCCACGCGACGCTCGATGTGTTCGATGTCGAACCCCTGCCGGCGGACCACCCTTTCTGGGCGCATCCGAAGGTCACGGTCACGCCCCATATCGCGTCGGCGACGCGGCCAGGCACGGCGGCTGAGGCAATCCTCCGCCAGATTGCACGCGGCGAACGCGGTGAGCCGTTTCTTCACGTTGTGCAGCGCACCCTCGGCTACTAGGGTCACCGATATGTCATCGGGGCGCCCAGGCGCGCAAAGCGCTGCGTATCAGGGTGATGAGGCGAGACGAGCGGGTTTGACGGAATGACGAAAGAGCCGGAGCGCAACCGCCGCAAGCGCCGCCGCGTCTCGCTCCTTCAGCGGGCGCGGAACAACTTCCTGACCGGTATCGTCGTCGTAGCACCCGTCGTCGTGACCCTCTGGCTCACCTGGAACACCATCTCCTTCGTCGACAGCGAGGTGATGCCGCTGGTGCCCACGCCCTACCACCCGCGCACCTGGGTGGGGATCGACGTGCCGGGCTATGGCGTCCTCGTCTTCCTGCTCTTCACGGTCATGGTGGGGTGGTTCGCGAAGAAGGTCTTCGGCCGCCAGCTCATCCTCTTCGGCGAAGCGATCGTGGACCGCACGCCGGTGGTCCGCTCCGTCTACAACGCGCTGAAGCAGCTGGTGGAGACGGTGCTCTCGAACTCGCAAACCTCCTTCCAGCAGGCCTGCCTTGTTGAGTATCCGCGCCGCGGCATCTGGGCCGTGGCCTTCATCTCGACGGAAGCGAAGGGCGAGATCCCGCAGGCCGCGAATGTCGGCACGCTCGTCAGCGTCTTCCTGCCGACCACGCCGA
>JBCBHB010000581.1:0-2482 GCA_038526025.1 Pseudomonadota bacterium | reverse complement strand
CCCTTGCCGAGCGGCTGGCCGAGACCCGCGATGCGCGCGACGCAGAGGCCGAGGCGGCGCGCCAGGCGGCGGCGGCGCGGGATGCGCTCCAGGCGCTTGTCGACGATCTGCGCGCGACCCAGGCCGCACAGGAAGAGCAACTCGCCGGCATCGATGCCGAACGCGCCCGCGCGCTTGCGCTTCTCGCCGCGCTGGAGACCGAGGCGGAAGGCCTGAGGAGCGATGGCGCCGCGCAGGCCGCCGAGATCCAGACGCTCGAGGCGCGGATCGCGACGCTTACGGCGGAAATCAACCAGGCTCAGGCGCGGACGGCGGCGCTTAACCAGGAGAACGCGGCGCTTGCGGCCGAGGTGGCGGCGCTCACGGCTGCAGGCGCCGCTGCGGGTGCGCAGATTGCCGAGCTCGACGCTTCCCAAGCCGAGCAGGCGGAGCGCATCGCATCGCTCGAGGCCCGCATCCAGGCGCTGACCGCTACGGCTGCCGAGCGTGCCGAGACGATCGCGACGCTGGAGGCGACGCGGGACAACCAGGCCGCGCGCATCGCAACGCTGGAGCAGGGCAGCGCCGAGCGGGCCGAGGAGATCGCCGCGCTGGAGGCGGCCCGCGCCGACCGAGACCGTCAGCTCGCCGAACTCGAACAGGCGCGCGCGGCCCGCGAAGGCCAGATCGCGGCGCTTCAGGCAGAAAACCGGGAGCGCGCGGAGCAGATCGCCGCGCTCGAGGCGCGCGCTGCCAGCCGCGAGGAAGCGCTGGCGGCGGCGGAGGCGGAGCGCGCGGAGGCCCTTCGCGAGCTGAACGAAACCGCGCGGGCGCTGACCGCCGAGGAGGAGGCGCGCGCGCTGGAGCTTGCCGCGGCCGAGGCGATCCGCCGCCGGCTGGCCGAGGACCGCACGGCGCTGAACGCGATGACGCTGGAGCTCGAGGAGGCGCGCCGGGAGGCGAACGAGACGCTCGATCGTCTCGCCGCCGCCGAAGCCGCCCGCCGCCGCCTTGCCGACGATGCCGCGGCGGCGGAGGCTGCCCGCACCGCCGCGCTCGCCGAGGCCGAGACCAGCGAGGAGGCCCGCGCCCAGCTGGCCGAAGAGCTGCGCGCGGCCGAAGAGGAGGCGGCGGCAGCGGCGCGGGAGGCGGCGCTTCTCAACCAGAACGTCACCCAGCTTAACGACCAGCTCCGTGCGCTGCAGGCGCTGCTCGACGATTTCGAGGCGCGGGACGTCGCCCAGCAGGTTCAGATCAGCGAGCTTGGCGAGCGGTTGAACGCCGCGCTCGCCCGCAAGGTCTCGGAGCTTGCGCGCTTTCGCTCGGAGTTTTTCCAGCGCATGTCGGATGTGCTGGGCGGACGGGATGACATCTCTATCGTGGGCGACCGGTTCGTCTTCCAGTCGGAGGTGCTCTTCGCCCCGGCCTCTGCCGAGCTTGGCGCCGCCGGGCAGGCGGAACTGCGCACCCTTGGCGAGGTGTTGCGGGAGGTGGGCAACGAGACCTCCGGCGAGCTCAACTGGATCCTCCGCGTCGATGGCCACACCGACCAGTCGCCCATCCGAAACTCACCGATCTTCGCGGACAACTGGGAGCTCTCGCAGGCCCGCGCGCTCTCGGTCGTGAAATTCCTGGTGGAGGAGGAGGGCGTGCCGCCACAGCGCCTGGCCGCCACGGGCTTTGGCGAGTTCCAGCCGCTGGTCGTCTCGGACGATCCGGCGGAGTTCGCCCGCAACCGGCGGATCGAGTTCAAGTTCACCGAACGCTGACCTGCGACACGGCGTCTTAACGAGACCTAAACGTCATCCCGTCGTTGACGTGACACAATGCCGTCGCATGCTTCTCTTGGTGAGAGAAGGAGAGACGCCATGCGAACGACGCGCCTGACCATCGCCGCCTGCCTCGCCGCTGCCGCCCTTGTGCTCTGCGCCATGCTGCCCGCACGCGCCGGCGAGGAGACCAAGATCCAAGCCGTGATCGCCGACCAGATCGACGCTTTCCAGCGGGACGACCTGGCCGCTGCCTTCGCCCATGCCTCACCCGGCATCCAGGGCATCTTTCGCAACCCGAGCAATTTCGGCCGCATGGTCGCGCAGGGTTACCCGATGATCTGGCGCCCGCGCCGCTACGAGATGGGCGAGATCGTCGCCGGCCCGCGCGGGCTGACGCAGACCGTGGTGTTCGAAGACGCTGCCGGCGCGCTCTGGGAGGCCGACTACCTGATGCAGGATGTGGAGGGGGTCTGGCGCATCAATGGCGTGCAGCTCCGCCGCCTTCCCGGCGTCTCGAGCTGAAGCCTCAGAACTTTTTCCAGAGCGAGACGGTAACGCCGAAGCCCTCGTCGTCGAGGAAGTCGTAGCTGAAGCCCGCCTGCAGCGTGTAGGGCTTTGGCCGCTCCTCCTCCTTCAGCCCGTTCGCCGGTGTGGACCCATAGAAGTGGTAGGCGAAGGAGGGGGCGATGATGAAGCTGTTGTCCTCTCCGTCCAGTGGGGCGGTGCCGTAG
>JBCBHB010000580.1:0-2485 GCA_038526025.1 Pseudomonadota bacterium | reverse complement strand
TTTTGCATCCGCCAAAGACATGTTGAAATGCGCGCCCGAGCCGGTGCGCTCGCCGAAGGGTTTCGGCATGAAGCAGGCGTAACCGCCATGCTTGCGGGCGATCATGTTGGCCATCATGCGCAGCAGCACGTACCGATCCGCCATGGCGCGCACGTCCGAATAGGCGAAGTCGATCTCGACCTGCCCGATCCCGTCCTCATGGTCGAAGGAGTAGACGTCCCAGCCGAGCTGGTTCATCGCCGCCACGGTCTCCGCCAGCCAGTCGATGTTATCGAGGAGGCGCGTGGTGTCGTAGGCCGGCTTCTCCAGGTGCGGCAGGGCGGAGATGGGGACGGGACCGCCCGGCTGGTCGCGGAAGACGAAGAACTCCGCCTCGATGCCGAGGTTCATGGAGAAGCCCATCTCTGCCGCGGCAGCGACCTGGCGGCCGAGGATGTTGCGCGAGCAGGCCTCGAATGGCTGCCCCTCGCACCAGAGATCGCAGGAGAAATACGCGGTGTCCGGCCGGAAGGGCAGGATCGAGCAGGACGAGGGGTCTGGCATGCAGGCCACTTCCTCGTCGTTGATCTCCTGCGGCACCCCGTCGAGCGCGGCGCCCGTGAACATCTCCGAGCCACCCATCATCTGGTCGAAATGCGAGAGCGGGACGAGCTTGGATTTCGAGATGCCGTGCATATCGACATAGGAGGCGATGCAGGTGGTCACCCCCTTGGCTTCGAGATCCGCCTTCAGCGCCGCATTCTCAGTCATCGTCTTACGCCCTCGGTCCTGGAGTGTCGTTGCGGCCTGTTCCGGCCGTCATGAAGAAGGGCCGCACGCGGCGGCCCCTTGGTTGCTTGTCGGTGGCCTTTCGGGCATGGCGCCCGCCGGCCGCCTCAGTCCTTGTCCTTGTGCGCCGCCTCTTCCTGGTAGGCGCCGTAGGCGATGGCGCCGATGACCGCGACGATGGCGAGGAAGAGGAAGATGCCGGGCGTGGCGCCGCCTGCGCCGGTGAAGTAGGGGCCTACGCCCTCCCAGCTGTCGATCGGTGAACCCATAGGTCTGTCTCCTTGAGTCGGTTGTCGGAGTTACTCGGCCGGCGTCGCTGCGGTTTGCGACTTCCATTCGGCGCGCGAGACGGTCTGCATCCCCTCGGGGTAGGCGCAGATCGGCACCTCCGCGAGGTCCATGCCCATGATCTCGACATGCTCGGGGATACGCAGGAGGCCGACCATCTTGAGGACGAGCGAGACCACGTAGCCCGGGATGAAGCCGAGCAGGGCCATGGAGATGGCGCCGATCACCTGGCCGAGGAGGTTGGTGTCGGGATAGTCGCCGTTCGGGTAGCCCGAGGCGAAGATGCCGAAGGCGACCACGCCGAAGGCGCCGGCGAAGCCGTGGACCGAAACGGCGCCCACGGCATCGTCGATCTTGAACGTGTTCTCCAGCCACTTCGCACCGATCGGGGCGATGATGCCGCCGCAGATGCCGAGCAGGAAGGCGAGCGGGGGCCAGTAAACATCGAGGCCGGAGGCGGCCGCGAAGATACCAGCGAGCGCGCCCGACATCATCCAGAACGGGTCACGCCCGGCGAGCCAGCCGCCGATGACCCCGCCCGCGAAGCACATGAGCGTGTTGAAGGCGACGGCCGAGAGGGTGGCCGGGTTGCCGAAGATCGTCGTCCACTGCCCGGTGCCGTTGTAGATGATGCAGCCGCCGAGGAAGCCGAAGAACCCCACAATCAGTACCATCAGGCCGAAGGTGGCCAGCGGGATGTTATGGGGCCGGATCTCGTTGGCCGTGCCGTCCGGATTGAACTTGCCGATCCGTGGGCCGAGGTTGATGAGTACGCCGAGCGCGAAGAACGCGGCAATCATGTGCACGCAGCCTGCCGCGCCGAAGTCGTGCCAGCCGAACTCGGTGAGCAGCCAGCCATCGCCGTGCCACGCCCAGGCGGCGCCCAGGATCCAGACCACCGAGCCGAGCAGGATGGCGAGGATGATGAAGCCCGAGAGCTTGATCCGCTCGATCACAGCGCCCGAGAAGATGGAGGCGGTGGTCGCCGAGAAGAGCGCGAAGGCCGCCCAGAAAATGCCCGAAGCGTTATCCTGGAGGTTGGGGCCCATGTTCTCGGACCAGGGCGCACCGCCCGTCTCGGCCGAGAAGTCCGGCAGGCCACCGGGGCTGGCGAGGTAGATCCACCAGCCGATGAAGAAGAAGGTCGGCAGCACGAAGGCGAAGGCGAGGATGTTCTTCATGCCCGAGGCGAGCACGTTCTTCTTCCGCGAGGCACCCATCTCGTAGCCGAGGAACCCCGCGTGGATGATGAACATCAGCGCGGTGCACCACCAGTAGAAGACCTCCATGTTCACGGCCGTCGTGATCTCGACGCCCTTTTCCAGCGTGGCGATCTTGGCCGCCATTTCGGCAAGCTGCTCTTCCATCGAGCCCCCCATGAAGTTGAGACACACTTTAGGGTAGAGTTATCGAATTCTTCCGTTGTGGG
>JBCBHB010000579.1:0-2487 GCA_038526025.1 Pseudomonadota bacterium | reverse complement strand
CCCCCCCCCCCCCCTCCCCACGCCCCGGCCCCCCCCGCGATCTACACGGCAGAGAACACTCTTTCCCTACACGACGCTCCCGATCTCATGCCGGCCCGCAGGAAGGGAATACCTCATGCATGTCATCGTCGTCGGCGCCGGTATCGTCGGGCTTTCCACCGCCTGGGCCCTCCGGCGCCGCGGCGCCCGGGTCACCCTGATCGAGAAGGGGCCCATCCCCTGCCCCACCGCCGCCTCGGCCGATCATCACCGCATGATCCGGCGGGCCTATGCCCGCAACCCCGCCTATGCGACGCGGATGGACGAGGCCTTCGCGGCCTGGTCCCGCCTCTTCGCCGATTTCGCCGATGCGGGCCTCGGCAGACCCGAGCGGTTCTACGCCGCGCGCGGCGTGCTGACGCTCTCCGAGCGGCCGGGCGACTTCGGCGACGAGACCCGCCAGCTCTTCGACGAGATCGGCACACGGTACGAGCGGCTCGACGGCCCTGCCGCCATCGCGGACCGGCTTCCGATGCTCGACACCGTTGCCCTGGCGTCGAACACCCTCTTCGCGATGCTCTCCGAAGGCGGGGCGCTGATGGGCAACCGGATCATGACGGCGCTGGCGGACCTGCTTCGCGGCCAGGGCGTAGAGATCCATGAGCTCTCGCCGGTCCTCGCGATCGATCCCGGCACGCCGGCAGTCACGCTCGCGGACGGGCGCGTGCTTTCGGCAGACCTCGTGGTCGCCAGCGCCGGCGCTGGCATGCCCGGCCTCACGCCAGGCCTTTCGGGCCATCTCGGCTTTCAGCGCACCGTGATCGCCTACGCCCGGCCGCCGGAGGACCTGGCCGAGGCCTGGGAGAATGCCCCCTGCTGGAGCTTTCTCGGCGGCGAAGGCGTGCTCTGGGGCATCGCGCCCGTCGACGGTCTCGCCCCGAAACTCGGCTGCGGCGCGCTTGGCCGGCTCGACGCCGGCGACACGGACCGGCAGATCACACCGGCCGAGACGGCCCAGATCATGGCGTTCTACAAGGGCCGCTTCCGCGATATCGAACGCTTCGTGCCCGTCTTTGCCCAGGCGAACTACTGGATGCTCGCGCCGGAGGAACGCTTCATGCTGCGGCGGGAAGCGCGGCTCATCGCCGTCTCCGCCTGCTCGGGACACGGCTTCAAGTTCGGCGCCCTTTCGGGCGAAGACGTTGCCGCGGCCGTGCTGGGCACGGAGAGCGTCGAGCAGGTCGCCGCACGCATGGCCCGGCTCGAGCCCGCGGCCTAGGGCCCGATCAAGCCTTTGCGGGAAAGGGGTCTACGGGCATCGCCGGGGGGCTCGCCGCCTCCACAGCGCGCCCCGCCTCCAGCAGCGCATCCTCCCGGTACCGTGGCCCGATGAGCTGCACACCCATCGGCCGGCCAGGTGTGCCGGTCGCCACCGTCAGCCCCGGCAGGGCGAGGAGCGGCAGCGCCACCTGAATGAGCTGCGCTTCATAGACCGCCGCGAAGGCCGCCGCGCCGCCCAGATCGGCATGCGCCGCGAAGGGCGGCGTGGCCGAGACCGGACAGAGCACGATCGGCCAGTCCTCGAGAAAGCCCTGCCAGGCGCGCATGAGCGCAACGCGGCGCTGCAACGCGTCCATCGGCCCCGTAACCGCGCCGATCTCCATCAGCCGATGGGCAATCTCCGTCGCGTCCGGATCCCCCTCGGCTTCGAGCTTCGGCAGGCCCGCCTCCCGGAACTCCGCCATCCAGAGCGCCATGTTCAGCGCCGCGGCCTCGCGAAGGGGCGGAATAGGCACCTCCTCGACCACGTAGCCCGCATGCTCGAGAGCCGCTGCCGCTGCTTCGAGCGCCGCGGTCACCGCGGGGTCGACCGTCAGTCCATCCGGCGCACGGTCGAAGGCCACGCGGCGCGGCAGGGGCGCACCATCCACGGCGATGGGCACGTACCAGGGGTCCCGCCAGTCCGGCATCGCCATCGCCGTGAGCCCGATGTCGAGATCGTCGATGCGCCGCGCCAGGGGACCTGAGACCGCCGTGAGCTGAGCGCCCATGCCCCGGTCGGGCAGCGAAAGGTTGGCGGCGGGCACGCGCCCGAGCGTCGGCCGAAGCCCGTGTACGTTACACGCATAGGCCGGGTAGCGAACGGAGCCCGCAATATCGGTCCCATGCGCGAGCGCGCCGATACCCGCCGCCACGGCCGCCCCGGCGCCACCCGAGGAGCCGCCGGGGGTCAGCCCCGCATCATGGGGGTTCAGCGTCTCCCCGTGCAGGCTGTTCCGGCAGAACCAGCGGATCGAGAAGGCCGGCGTGTTCGTGCGCCCGATAACCACCGCCCCGGCGCGGCGCAGGTTGGCGACCACCGGGTTGTCCGCATCCGCGCGGTGATGCGCCTGCTGGCGCAGGCCGTTGGTGGTGGGTCGTCCCTGGCAGTCGACATTCACTTTGATGGTGACCGGCACCCCTGCGAGCGGGCCCGCAGCGGCTCCTTCGCCCGGTGCCGCGTCGAGC